>JAFDCJ010000294.1 GCA_019312835.1 Deltaproteobacteria bacterium | reverse complement strand
TTCATACCAGTCAAGGGTTTGCATTTCAGATCGTATAATTTCTAAAGGCACCTCTCTAAATTTATGCGCCAGATTGGACTTCATCTCCGGTATCAGCGATGCCGCCAGTTTACGGTTTCCATAAAACCGCTCAATCATTTCTGTCGGTGAAATATGCCTGCTCACATGCGTCAGATATTTCATGGGTTGTCCCAGGGCCTCTTCGTAACTCACGTAATGCTTTGAAAGCAGCGACCAGTCAATCCAGTTTTGCAGATCAGTAAGCACAATCTCTATATTCCGGTATTCGGGGTTTTCAAACAATCGGGTGCCGGGAAAGACATGCAGGTTTTCTATCCAAAATATTAACCCCCCTGCTTTGACCACCCGGCGCATGATTTCCTGGGTTTGCCTAAATTCAAGATCGGTTTCCCCCGGCAGATTGCTAATCCAGGATGTCAGAGCAAGCCCCCCCCCGTTCGGCAATTTCTTTCACACTGTTAAGAATTTGAATCGTACTGGATTTTCGGCCCATCCTTTTTAAAACCGAATCCGACCCGCTTTCGCATCCCATGGTGAACCTGAAAAATTTAGCATCAATCATTTTTTCCGACAATTTTTTGTCTGCAAACAGGACGGGATGGGTTTCCAATTCGAAAGACAGGTCAAATTTTTCATGGATAATCTTTTCTATCAACTCGGTCATAAAAGAGACATTTAAAAATTGATTCTCCCCCAGGAACAGCTCCCGGATACCGCTTTGTTGATACACTCGAATTTGCTCCAGAATTTTATCGATTTTTACGGTTTGGAAGCTGCGTCTGTTAATGGCGTTATTGTTGCCCATGCAATAGGCGCAATTTTCGGGACAGCGCCCGCGCGAAATATTGATAAAATGGCGCTTTTGCCAAAATAGATTTGCAAAGGGCGCCGCATCCGGGCGAATGATCGGAAGTTCATCTAAATCCAAATTTTCATTTTGGCTGACCGGGGGAAAAACCGGCTTGTCATCGCCGTCGCGGTAGGCTAGTCCAGTGACGCCACGAAGATCGCATTCGGGTGATCTCTGAATTTTATCCAGGAGGCTTCGAAATGGTTTCTCACCTTCTCCAATGATGATGCCGTCGATGTCTTTAGAAAAATTTAGAAACCCCTTCCAGTAGGCGGCAGCCATGTGGCCGCCCAAAACAACCTTGCTGTCCGGAAATAGCTTTTTGTAAACATTAGAAATAAAAACAGCACCACCGCAATATAAATACCAGTGGACTTGGATACCGCAAACCCGCGCAGGATATTTTTGCAGTATTTCTTCAATCGGATTATTTACGTAGTCCTGGTTGGCTCCCAGGCAATTCAGGGCGTGTATCTCATGCGGAAGGTGCACAACCCGTATATTGAAACCGTTATCATGTAAATACTGGGCAATATGAATAACACCCAACGGAATGATCATGGACAAATCTTCGTGATCGCCTTCATGAAGCGAGGGCATCACCATACCATTGCGCTCGCAGTTGTAATGTGTCGAAATCAATATCGCATCATACATGCAGAGCTCCGCGGTGCTTGAGGTTCAAAATCCTGCCATACCTGAAAATGATATTACGGCAGCGCTGGACAGCAAATGCGTCTATAGGAAAACAGCCTGATTTTTATTATGCTTATGCAATTCTCAATTTTTTTGCAAGTTTTCTAAATACGCTATTGTGTGCCTGACATCCAATCCATCGAAATATATTTGATCCAACTGTAATCAATGCTATAAGTTGACATCTAGCCACAGGAGGGTGGATGCGATGAAAACCATGCGGGAGACGGTGGATGTGCTGGTGGCCGGTGGGGGCACTGCGGGCCACATTGCCGCCTTGCAGGCGGCCCGCGAAGGGGCCAGGACAGCCATCATCGAGGCCGGCACCATGCTGGGCGGAACCATGACGGCCGGGGGTGTCTACATGCCCAACCACTTTTTCAGCAAGACCGGGCCGGTGGTGCAGGGCATTGCCTGGGAGCTTTATTGCAAATCCAAAGCGGTCGAGGGCCTGCCGATACCGGACTGGACCCGGCGCCGTCCGCAGGAAACACCCGGCTATTACAGCTACATCAATGTGCCGATTTATGCGGCCGTCGCCGAGGAAGAAGCCGTGCAAGCCGGCATAACCCTGCACTATCATGAGTTCATCAGCGCGGTGGCGTCCGCCGGCAACTGTTGGGAAGTTACCAGTCTGGGCCGGGGCATCCGGCGCATCACCACGGCCAGGGAAATCATCGACTGCACCGGCGATTCCGATGTTGTGCGCGCCCTGGGCCTGGAAGTGATGTATGATCAGGTGCGCCAGCCCGGCACCCTGCAATACAAGATTGAAGGCATCGCGCACGAGGAAATCTGGGAGCAGGAGGTGCAAACCCTGTACGAAGAAGCTCTGGCCGCGGGGGTCATCGCAAGAGGCGATTTCGCCTACCCCAACATCCTGCCTTTCAAATATTATCTGGACCACGGCGGCCACAACGCCACCCACGTCTACAATGCCGATACTTCCGACAGCGACGGGCAGACGGCGGCCAACATCGAGGGCCGCGCCCGGATGCTGCGGATGTTCAAGTTCGTGAAAAACAGGGTGCCCGGCTGTGAGCGGGCGGTGCTCAAAACCATGTATCCGTTTGCGCTGGCGAGAGAAACCTATCGCACCCTGGGCGAATATGTGGTTACCAAGGACGATTTTTTGCAGGCCCGGGAGTTTGAGGACAAGGTCTGCAACGCCTTCAACTACGTGGATATGCACTCCCAACAGGAGGGCTGCGAGCTTTATTTCCACGAAGATGAAAACCTGGTGCCCAAGATCCCCTTCCGGGCGCTGATACCCAAGGGCAGCTCGCGCCTGACCGTGGCCGGGCGCATCGTCTCGGCCGAGCGGTTCGCGCTGGCCGGCATCCGGGCCCAGTGCACCTGCATGGCCATGGGCCAGGCCGTGGGGGCGGCCGCCGCCCTGGCCATAAAACGCGGGGTGCCCTCCAGGGAAATTGACAGCAAGGATATTGTCGCACTGACCCTGGCGCACGGAGCAGCCCCGGTTTAAAGGGGTTGTTAAAAAACGGCCCGTTGTTGAAACGTTTTTTGTTACAACCACTTATACCAGCCGGAACCTTTTTATAAAATGCGGTATAAATCCGCTTGCAAGAAAGGTCAAACCGATGCAAACAATCCAGGAAGCCGCCCGAAGCGTACCGGTGATGGCCGAAACCGGGGTGCTGGTGGTGGGCAGCGGGCCCGGTGGTTTGGCCGCCGCCCTGGCTTGCGCCCGCCAGGGGGCGGACACCATGCTAATGGAGCGCTACGGCTGTTTTGGCGGCAATATCACCCAGGCCGGCGTCGAGTCCATTGCCTGGTACCGCCACCCGCAAACCATCGAGGCCGGCGGTATCGGCATGGAGTTCGAACAGCGCGCCATCGAAATGGATGCCGCCGTACCCGAAATCCAGTCAACCAGCCATGCTTTGCACACCGAGTCTTTCAAGTATGTTGCCGACCGCCTGGTAATAGAATCCGATGTGCGCGCCTTGCTGCACTGCTATTTTGTGGAACCGATCATGAACGGCGCCCGGATCGCCGGCATCATCACCGAAAGCAAATCGGGCCGGCAAGCCATTCTGGCCCGGCGGGTCATCGACGCCACCGGTGATGCCGACATTGCCGCCCGGGCCGGCGCGCCCTGCTCGCAGACACCGTTGTCGGACCGCCTGGGGGTGACGGTTACCTTTGCCTGCTCCGGGGTTGATAAAAAGCGCTTCATGGAATACGTGAAGGCCCATCCGGGCTCCTACAAGCAATGGGCCGACGAAACCACCGGTAAAGAGGATAACATGTTCAGCCCCTATATCGCCGAGCCCTTCCAAAAGGCCCAGGCGGCGGGCGCGATACCGGCCGATGTTGAGATTGCCGGCACGTGGTCTTCGATTTCCGACGAGGGCGAAGCCACCTACCTGAATGTCGTGTACATGCCGGGCTATGACTGCACCGATGTATGGGACTTGACCCGTGGTGAAATGGACGGACGCCAGCAGGCCATGTGGGCCATTGGGGCGTTGAATAAATACCTGCCCGGCTTTGAAAAGGCCCGGCTGAGAAGTTTCGGCGCCTCGCTGGGCACCCGGGAGTCGCGCAAGATTATCGGCCGCGGCAGCTTGAGCGGACACCAGACCCGTTCCCGGGCGCGTTTTAAGGATGCCATCGGCATATTCCCTGAATTTCTGGATGCCTACGGCATCGTAATCCTGCCCACCACGGGCCGTTATTTCCAGGTGCCCTATGGTATCATGCTGCCACAAAAAGTGGACAACCTGCTGGTCGTCGGCCGTGCGGTCGCCGGCGATCGGGAGTCCCACGCCGCCACCCGCCAGATGATGTGCTGCGCCGTCACCGGCCAGGGGGCGGGGGTGGCGGCGGCCGTTTCCTTGCAGGAAGGCGTCACCCCGGCGGAGGTCGACATCAAAAAGCTGCAGATCGCAATAAAAAAGCAGGGGGTTAGAATCGACTAAAAGTGTTCAGGTGGCAGCAGGCCGGTAATCAACCGGGCCATGGACCCTGGCGACAGCCCTGAGCTCCGGCAGGGTAATGGAATGATCCCCTCCCATAACGACCGGAATCACGCCGGCCTCTGCCAGCGGCATCAGTTCCGCTTCGATTTTTGCGCAGGTTTCCCCGATGTAGCCGGGAACCACCGCAACGTCGCCGTAATCAACCCCGCAGCAATTTTCAAATATGTCTACGTCCAGAGCCAGATTATAAGGGCGCAACGTTACCGAGACTTCGCGAATGGCCTCAGGGGCCATGCGCTGCCCGGTTCGGTAGGAGGTCGCACCGTCCCGGGGAACGCCCGCCACGGCAAGATCAATCCCTTTGGTTATGCGCCCATGGGGCAGGCGCATATAGGTTTTGATGCCGGCAAACTTGGGAAGCTGTCGGGGTGCGATCGGTTTATATTCTGTCACGGATCTTCCCCTGGGATCGAATGAACCCGAACAAATCGGCTCATTTTCGATAGATGGACCCTGGCTGGCCCTATCATGAGCCAAAATTTCCTTTGGCGACGACGGCTGTTGCGAACCGATGCAGAAATGATTCGAAACTTGACACCCAATGGTCATTTGACATATTTTAGACTCACCATTTCTTTCCGATCTCACCACCGAACCCACAACCCCAAAAAGGAGGAAGATATCATGTCAGGACACAACAAACTCGACACCGGCAGAATGCAAGGCCCGACTTTTCTGACAGGAATTTTGTTGGCCGTCAGTGTGGCCTTCCTGGTATTTGGCGCCCCCACGGCTTTTGCCGCTGACGCACTGAAAGTAGGCGCGTACGGCGGCTATTTCAAAGATTCGTTCGACAAGCACATCTTTCCCGATTTCACCAAGAAAACCGGCATTGCAATTGAATCGGTGGCCGAACCCACCGGAGAAGCCTGGCTGGTTCAACTGGAGCAGGCCGCCCGTGCCGGTCAGGCCCCGGCCGATGTAAGCATGATGGCCCAAACCGTGATGCTGAGAGGCCAGCGAACCGAGCTCTGGACGCCTTTTGATCTGGAAAAAATCCCCAATTCCAAGCACCTGCTGCCCCAGTCTATCAATCGGTATCCCGACGGACGTGTGAGCGGTATCGGGGCGGTTGGCTGGTACATAACCCTGGTATCCAACACGGAAGTGTTTAAAACGGCTCCGACATCCTGGGGGGATATGTGGCAGCCGGATAAAAAGAATACCCTCGGCCTTCTGGCCCTGGCCTCCAATTCGTTTCTGATGGAGAT
>JAFDCJ010000293.1 GCA_019312835.1 Deltaproteobacteria bacterium | reverse complement strand
GAACGGTCGGTCGAGATGTGGTACCCGGTTCGGCGTTTATGGTAGACCCGTATCAGCTTCTTTGCAAAGCGGATATTCTCGTCGTGGGTTCCTGCCAGCCGGATACCGGTTCGAAACATATTCTGCCCGTTTTTTTGGGAATAAGCCACCCGCCCCTTGATCTCTACCAGCTTTTCATCCACATCACTGGTCATCAGTGAAATATATTCGGAATCAACCTGCCGGGCGGTTTCAAGATAAACTCCGTTCTGGCTCACATCAAGCGCCCTGCCCATCCGGTGCGTGGAGAGTTTGCCGTCCCTGCTAATGGTCGCATAGGAAATCAGGTTGCATGCGTCCACGCGCGCGTACGCTCTTTGTTCCATGGGTGCGTCGGTATAATCGGAATCGATTCTAAGGGAATTTAAAGCCATATTGGTCCAATCAGTAAGTATTTTGATCAATTGCGGTTGTCAAAAAATTGTCCTGGTTCTACCGGATGCAGTAGCATATTTTATGCCAGAAGCTTCCACAAGCACAATGCCGCCCGGCGTGTCTCAGCCTATTTAATATTTCATTAAATTTCAGTTAGTTATGCCTCATGCTCGTCCCCTTGGCCGCGTTGAATTCTTTCACCCGGCCGTGGGGAACCCTTACTGGGAAATATTTTCCACACGTGCTAGGGAAATAAGGAAATAAGCGTGCATTACAAAAAACGGGAGAAAATTCGGTTAATTTTGACAAAATTTGTCAGTCAGGCGGAAGCAAAAATTCCATATTGTCAACAACCTATTGATAATAAATAGAATCGTGAATTTAAATAAGTTTGGTACGTATATTGCTTGAAGTAAAAGCGGTGTTTCTTTGACAGGTTTTGTATACAGTTTATTACAAGCACGTAACTCAAAAATGGCTGAACACATGGCAGGTTGCACCCGTGTGCAATCGGACTATAAAAATGAAAATTCCATTGTTAGGCAAAAAAAACGAACAGAGCGGTTTTACCTTGATGGAGCTGATGATATGTGTTGCCATCATCGGTATTCTGGCGTCGATTGCGATTCCGAATTATATCAGTTACCGGAAAAGAGCCATGATCGCCGAGGCCCAGTCCGAACTGAAAAACCTCGAAAAAATCATCATCATGATGGCCCTGGACACTAATTGTTATCCGAGCGGTGACCCTGTTGCGGACTTTGAAGCCGGCGGGCCGGATTTTTATATGGACGACGACCCGGAATACGGACTGGTGGGCGCCGCCGGTAATATTCTTGATTGTATAGATGAGACTGGTGGGTATTGGGCCGGGCCCTATATAGGGAAAATGCCCAAGGATCCCTGGGGCAATTACTACTGGTTTGATGCCGACTGGAACAACAGAGAGGACGGATGGGACTACGTGGCGATCGGCTCCAACGGCCCCAACGGTGTCGGAAAAAATGATTATGACGACCCGGATAACATCGTTCTGACCATCTCCGATCCCTTTGTGGATCCTTGATCGACATTGACTCCAATAAATAAGGCCGCCTGATGGTCAACAACCGCCATGCGGCAGGTCTACCTTAAGGACCGAAATGAAAAGCCTGGATCTTTTTCCAGGCTTTTTTATTTGATTGCAGTCATCAGCACCTTATGCTACGAAGAAACGATCTCGAGCATCAACTGCGACACCGCAGTTAACGCTTAAAATACCACAGAAAGAGGAATTCCAATGGCTCAAAAACTAAACAAATACAGTTCACGGATCACCGGACCCAAATCGCAGGGCGCATCCCAGGCCATGCTTTACGGCGCCGGGTTAACCGAAGACGATATGGGCAAGGCCCAGGTGGGGATCAGCAGCGTATGGTTTGAGGGCAATACCTGCAACATGCACTTGAATCATCTGGCTGCCAGGGTCAAAGAAGGCGTTGACGCCGCGGGCCTGGTGGGCCTGCGCTTTAATACCATCGGGGTCAGTGACGGCATCTCCATGGGAACCGAGGGCATGAGCTATTCGCTGCAATCCAGGGATTTGATCGCCGACTCCATCGAAACGGTCATGTGCGCCCAGTGGTATGACGCCAATATTTCACTGCCGGGCTGTGACAAGAACATGCCCGGGTGCCTGATGGCCATGGCCCGGATCAACCGGCCGTCGCTGATGGTTTACGGCGGCACCATTCGCGCCGGCCATCTGGATGACGCCAAACTGGACATCATTTCGGCCTTTCAGAGCTACGGCGAATACCTGGCCGGAACCATTGACGAGGAGCGTCGCCTGGAAATCGTTAAAAACAGCTGCCCGGGGGCGGGTGCCTGCGGCGGGATGTACACCGCCAATACGATGGCATCGGCCATCGAGGCCATGGGCATGTCGCTGCCGTTCAGCGCCAGCCGGCCGGCCGAATCCGACGAAAAACTGGATGAATGTTATGCGGTCGGCGCGGCGATCAGGCGCTTGCTGGAAGAAGATATCAAACCGCGCGATATCATGACCCGCGAGGCTTTTGAAAACGCGATGGTGGTCTTGACCACCCTGGGAGGCTCGACCAATGCCGTGCTGCACCTGATCGCCATGGCACGGGCCGCGGAGGTTTCCCTGACCATCGATGATTTCCAGCGGATCAGCGATCGAACTCCCCTGCTGGCCGATATGAAACCCAGCGGCGTCTATGTTCAGGAAGATCTGGACGCGGTCGGCGGCATTCCGGCTTTGATGAAATACCTGCTGGAAGAGGGTCGGCTGCACGGGGACTGCCTGACGGTCACCGGCAAAACCGTGGCCGAGAACCTGAAAGACACGCCGTCTCTGGCCGAGGGCCAGCAGATTATCCGTCCGTTGACTGACCCGGTCCACCAGAGCGGGCACATTCAGATACTGCGCGGCAACCTGGCGCCCGAAGGGGCGGTGGGTAAGATTACGGGCAAGGAAGGGCTCTCTTTCAGCGGACCGGCCAACGTCTTTGACTCGGAAGAAGAGATGCTCAAAGCCCTGGAAAACGATCAGATCAAAAAGGGGGACGTGATTATCATTCGCTACGAAGGCCCCCAGGGCGGCCCCGGCATGCCGGAAATGCTCACGCCCACCTCGGCCATCATGGGTGCCGGTCTCGGCCAAGATGTGGCCCTGCTCACCGACGGTCGTTTCTCAGGGGGATCCCACGGTTTCATTGTCGGTCACATCACACCCGAAGCCCAGGTAGGCGGTCCCATCGGGCTGGTCGCCAACGGCGATCGGATTACCATCGACGCGGAGAAAAATACCCTCAGCGTCCAGCTGAGCGATGGAGAACTGGCGGCTCGACGAGAAGCCTGGACACCGCCGCCCTTCAAGGCGACCCGGGGAACCCTTTACAAATACATCAAGAATGTGAAATCGGCTTCGGAGGGGTGTGTGACAGACGAATGATTGGAAGCTGTTTCAAAATTGCATCTTGCGCCCAATGGCTGCGTTGCGATTTGGTTTTAAATGCTCACGTACGCATCACGCCGTCCGCGTGACTCCGCTTTAAAACCAAATCGACGCCTTGCCCTTGAACGCAACCTACCATTTTCAAACACCTTAAAGGGGTCATTTAAAAGGATTGACAGTTGGTTAGAGCGCGAAGGGCTCGTATTCCTTTTCAAACCGGGTGATTTCCGCTTCATATAACAGGGTCTGGTCGATATCGTCCAGGCCTTTGATCAATTGTTCCTTGGCGGCGGGATCGATGTCGAAATGGTAGACCGTCGGCGCGGTCCCCAAAATGGCCACCTCCTGTTTTTCCAGGTCGACTGCGGCTTGCAACCCGGTCCGGGCATCGACCAGATCGAAAATGGCGTTGACCTCTTCTTCCGACAACTCGATCACCAGCAACCCGTTTTTCACGGCATTGATCCTGAAAATATCCGCAAAGGCCGCTATGCGCTGGCCGCCGGTCTCTTTCCAGGGAGCAATGATCACCCGGTAGCCGTCCTGGAACAGCGCCCAGACAGCGTGTTCCCGGCTGGAGCCGCATCCAAAATTATTGCGGGTCACCAGGATGGAGCGGCCTTCGAACCGCGGCTGGTTGAGCTCAAAATTCTCCTCGGGGTCACCATCGGCGGTGTAGCGCCAGTCAAAAAAGGCGCTCGGCCCGTAACCGGTACGTTTGATCGATTTTAAAAACTGTTTGGGAATAATGGCATCGGTGTCCACATTGGCCCGATTGAGGGTGGCGATAATGCCGGTATGGGTGGTAAATGGTTTCAATTTCTCTCCTCAGCTTTTCTAATTGAACGAAATCTTCTCAATTAGAGGTTATTTTTGATCGGTTATTCGTTATTGGGGTCTTACGGTCAGCCACACATAAAATAGACATTGATCCTTTGTAAAGATTAACAAATAACGAATAACTGCCAATTAACGGGGTATAGCTATTAGCCAGTAATAATTAAACACTGCCCCAATTATCCAATCTACTCCCAATTGCGGATATCGACAAATTTACCGGCCACGGCCGCCGCTGCCGCCATCTCCGGGCTTACGAGGTGCGTGCGCCCTCCTTTGCCCTGCCGGCCCTCGAAATTACGATTGGAGGTCGAGGCACTGCGCTGCTGGGGACGCAGCTGATCGGGATTCATCCCCAGGCACATGCTGCAACCGGCATAGCGCCATTCGGCGCCGGCCGCTTTGAAGATGCGGTCCAGTCCCTCGGCTTCGGCCTGCAGGCGTACCTGGTGGGAACCCGGCACCACCAGCAGTTGAACATGGTCGGCTTTTTTGCGGCCGTCCAGAACACCGGCTGCCAGGCGCAGATCCTCAATCCGGGAATTGGTGCAGCTGCCGATAAACACCACGTCGACGTCAACATCGGTGAGTTTGACCCCGGGTTCAAGTCCCATATAGGTCAGGGCGTTTTCAACATCTGTTCGGCTGTAGCCCGGAACCGAATCCGTTGCGGGTACGGGCTGGTCGATATCCATCACCATCCCGGGATTGGTGCCCCAGGTGATCTGGGGTGCAATGCTGCCGGCATCGATGGTCAGGGTCTGGTCAAACTCGGCATCTTCATCGCTTGGAAGGGTTTTCCAGTAGGCCAGGGCGCGCTCCAGATCGTTGCCTTTGGGGGCATAGGGCCGCTCCTGGCGGGTAATGTATTCAAACGTCGTATCATCCGGCGCGATCATTCCGGCCCGGGCCCCGCCTTCAATGCTCATGTTGCAAATGGACATGCGGGCTTCCATGGAAAGCGAGCGCACGGCCTCCCCGCAGTACTCCAATACGTGGCCGGCCCCGCCGGCGGTGCCGATGGTGCCGATAAGCTTAAGGATCATATCTTTGGAAAATACATGCGGCGCCAGCCGGCCGGTGAACTCTACCTTGTAGGTGCGCGGCTTTTGCTGTACCAGGGTTTGGGTCACCAGAACGTGCTCGACCTCCGAGGTCCCAATGCCGAAAGCCAGCGCTCCGAAAGCGCCGTGGGTGGAGGTATGCGAGTCCCCGCAGACGATGGTCAATCCCGGAAGGGTAATGCCCATCTCCGGCCCGATGACATGCACAATGCCCTGGTTCTCGTCTCCGAGGCCAAAAAGTTTGACGCCGAAATCTTCGCAGTTCTGTTTCATTGCCTCGACCTGGGCCCTGGATATCGGGTCTTTTATATCCAGGCGATCTTCGGTGGTGGGGACATTATGGTCCATGGTGGCAAATGCCAGTTCAGGGACTCGGATTTTGCGGCCCGCCAGGCGCAAGCCCTCGAAGGCTTGGGGGCTGGTGACCTCGTGAACGAGATGGCGGTCAATATACAGCAGCGACGAACCATCGGGCAGTTCCCGCACCACATGTTTGCTCCAAATTTTTTCGAACAAAGTTTTTCCCATGATAACTTCTCTTCCGCTCCAGGTTTCATGTTTGATAATTCATAAGCCATCTCAAAAGCGTCGATTTTGAGATAGCTTCACTAAGATGGCAATTTTGGGGGGCTTAGTCAAGCACCTAAAATCAGATTGTATAAAATAAATTCGTGGTTATATTGGTGAAGATTACCTAAAATCTCTAATCAGAAAGAAGTACTGCACCCCAGAGATAGGCAGGAAGGAAAGGTTATATCATGAAAGGCACAGAGTTGGTCCTCAAGGCCCTGAAAGACAAAGGCGTCAAATACATATTCGGCTACACCGGCGGTGCGATTATGCCGATCTTTGACGAGATGGAAAAACAAAAATGCTTCCAGTTTATCATGTCGCGTCACGAACAGGGAGCCGCGTTTATGGCCCAGGGGATATCGCGGGCCTCGGTGGGTACCTCCCACCCTCGAACCGGTGTCTGCATGGCAACGTCGGGCCCGGGTGCCATGAATCTGGTAACCGCCGTAGCCGACGCGATAATGGACTCCTGTCCCCTGCTGGCCATTACCGGCCAGGTGGCCACCGGCGTGATCGCCACCGATGCTTTCCAGGAAAGCGACGTCGTCGGCGTCATGATGCCGATTACCAAGCAAACCTACATGCCGCTGAGCGTTGATAAAATCGAGGAGACTATCCACGAGGCCCTGTATGTCGCCTGGACCGGTCGGGGCGGACCGGTGGTGGTCGATATTCCCAAAGACATTCAGCTTCAGGAAACTGATGCCGATTATCATTTCGACCCCGAGACCTATGAACCGGATCTGCCGGGCTTTTTGTATTCGCCCTCTCCGGATCGCGACCGGATCAGACAGGCCGTGGCCCTGGTCAACAAAAGCGAACGGCCCATCATCCTGTGCGGACACGGGGTGATTACCAGCAATGCCGGCCGGAACCTTCAGAAATTTGCTGAAAAAGCACACATCCCCGTCGCCTTTACCCTTCACGGGCTTTCGGCGATTCCGGTGGATCACCCTTTAAGCCTCGGTATGGTGGGCATGCACGGTACCGTGGAAGCCAATCGGGCCCTGCTCAACACCGACCTGATCATCTCCTTCTGTATGCGCTTTGATGACCGCGTCACCGGCAACCTGGATCTTTTCGGCGGCGATGCCAAAGTGATTCATGTCGAAATCGATCCCTCCGAAATTGATAAGAATGTCAAAACAACGGTGGCCATTAACGCGGACACCGGCCAGACGCTCAATATTCTGGCCAATGACCATGAGTTGGTTAATAAACCCCGGCGGGTCTGGTTCGATCAGATTGAGCAGTATCGTAATGAAATCAAAGCAGCCACCCAGAAGGAAATCGAGACCGGTTTGGGCGCAGAGGGCGAGCTTCTGGTGAAAACCATTATAACCCGGCTGTCCGACATCACCGGAGGCAAGGATATCATTGTTGCCGATGTGGGACAGCACCAGATGATGGCGGCACGGTTTTACAATTACCAGACCCCCAACAGCTGGTTTACCTCCGGTGGAGCCGGCACCATGGGCTGTTCGCTGCCCATGGCGATGGGTGTCAAATTGGCCCGGCCGGACGAACGCGTATGGTCCATCAACGGCGACGGTGGCTTTCAGATGAACATCCAGGAGCTGGGCGCCATCATGGAACATAACATCGATGTCAAAATTCTGTTGATGAACAACGGCTACCTGGGGATGGTCCGTCAATGGCAAACCCTGTTTTATGACGGCCGCTATGCGGGAACGCCGATGAAAAATCCTAATTTTGAAGCCATCTCGGGGGCCTATGGCATCCCCTATTTAAAAGTATCCGAGTTGGATCAAATCGACGGGGCCCTCAAAACGGCAGCCGAACACCCCGGCGCCTTTTTGGTGGAATTTTTGTGTGATCCCAGTGAAATTGTTCTGCCGATGGTGCCTGCCGGCGGCGGAATCGGCGATATGATCGTAACCAGGAGGACGTGAACATGACCACCGCACAGACAAAACGGCGCGCTATTCTGGCGTTTATGCTGGATCGCTCGGGGGTGCTCAACAAGGTATCGATGTTGATCCGCAGGAAGATGATCAATGTCGACACCATTACCGCCTGCGCGACCCAGCAACCCGGCATCTCCCGCATGACCCTGACGTTGCGCGAGGACAGCGACGACAAAGCCCTCCAGCTGGTCAAGCAGATCGAAAAATTAACCGAAGTGATTTCGGCCAAGGAGCTGGATATCGATCAGAGTTTCTGGCGCGAAGTGGCCATTGTCAAATTCGAAGCCGACAACGAACACCTCGAACAGCTGGGCCAGGCCTTTAACTTTGAGATTCTCGACCGCCAGGCGCATGAAGTGGTGGTCGCGCAGGTCGCGGGAACATCCCTGATGATCGATAATTTCATCGATCAGATCGGGCGGCAAAAAATCATCGAGGTGGCCCGCTCGGGGTTTACCGCCATGGAAAAGTAGAAATAGAAAGGTAGGTACATGCTTTCAGAAATCCGGGAAATTTTTGAAGGATTGGAAGAAAAACACCAAGCCCTGCTGCGACAGCTTGATTCGATGTCGGCGGATACCGTCGGCTTTAAGGCGGGGAAGGACAAATGGTCGATCCTCGAAGCAATCGAGCATCTTGTTGTCGTGGAGGAAAATCTGCTGGAGCAGCTAACTGATGCAGATTCCGCCGCAAACCTGGACCCGCAGGATCGATCCGCCAAAAATTTTCAAGTCGTCATCAAGGTGATGGAAAGAGATATTCCGGTGGATGTACCGGACGAAAGCATGGAGCCCCGCGGTAAGTTTTCGCTGGAGGAACTGCTGGCCCGCTGGCAGGATGCCCGCCGGAAAACACGCGCCCATATCGAGGCCCTGGTTTCCGAAGACGCCCCCAAGCTGGTCTATCGACACCCCTTTGCCGGTCCCCTGAACCTGGCAGAGGCCCTGCGCTTTGTGGATGTCCATTTCGACAATCACGTCCGGCACCTGGAAACCATCAAGGCTCGGACACAGTGCGGATAGGCTCTGCCCCTACCCGGAACCAAAACCGCACGCTTAATATTTTTCGATCCTATAGCCCAAATAAAGGCAAGCGCCATTTTACCCCCCTCCCTCAATCCCTCCCCCCAGGGGAGGGAAGATATGCCTCCCCCTTGACGCGGAGGCCAGGTGGGGTTGGAATAAGAGGAGATAAACCAATCAGCCTATTTTGGATTATGGATCCGTTCTTTTTTAACCGTTTTTATAGGAAGGTCTTCCGAAACTTTACATCTTGTTCAAAGGCCGGGCAAGCAGTTCGAGCTCTTCATCGTAGCGGTCGATCACATTCTCCCAGGCAAATCGTGCCATGGCATTGGAAAGCCTGTGGCGCAATTTCCCAAATTTCTGAGTGTTCAAAATTAATCCGCAGAGTTTCTCAACCAGGTCCTTGTGATCGCGGTACAACACGTCGGCATGATATTGCTGCGGGATAATCTCAGGATAAGCCAGCCTGCCGGGCAGCAGGGGCACACAGCCGCAGCGAATGGCTTCAACCACCGAAATGCCGAAATTCTCCTGTGAGGCCGTGCTGATAACGATGGAGCCCTTCCTGAGCCAGTTCAGATATTCTTCCCTTGATTCAACATACCCGTATTGCAATATCCGGCGGCCGTACCGGCTGCGGGCGCGGATAAAGGCTTTGGGAACAGCCTGGAAGTTCTCGCCGAGCAGAGCCAGGTGAAATTCCAGTCCTTTTTCCAGCACTGCATCCAGGGCGTTGAAAAAGTCTTCCGGGTTTTTATCAAACTCCCAGCGATGATTCCAGATGATCAGCGGCGGTGTCTGATTTGAAAGCTCTTCAAGGGCCTCATCGCCGGCGCCAAAACGGCAGCCCGGATACAGGACTTCGGTCTTGGCGCGGATAGCAGCCACCACCCATTTGGGCCGGTATTCGGGCATCATGTTTAAAAAACCCGGAAGACCCTCGAAAAAAGCATCGTGGTGGGTCCGGGAGTTAAACAGGATCCGGTCTGCGGCCAGGCCCGTCGTAATATCGGTAAAGCCGTACTGGTAATCGGTTTGCTCACCGGGCGCCAGCGGGTAGGTCAGCTGATTCTCGTGGAAATAAACCAGGGTCGGGGGACAGGGGCTTTTGACAAGGGCCTTAAAGTCAGACAGGCTCATTAGATCGGTTGTAATCAAACCGTCGTAGCCCCCCAGGTTGGAGACTTTTTTAATAAAATACAGGGCGGCGCCCCGCATGCGCCACTTCCAAAAACGGGCCGGCAGCGTCAACAACTCGATGCGGTGGGTTGAATGGCCCATCAGGCCGGTGGCAAATTCACGATGGGAACCGCCAAAAAAGGGTTCCAGAAATAAGAATTTTAGTCTGGTCTTCAATTGCAGATACCGGGTTGCAACGGCTATTTGACAGGAAAGTTATAAACCCCTATCATGTTAAAGAAGATCGCCGCCCAGGCGCAACATTTAATCGTTTTTAGATAGAGCAGTTGGTTGATCGTGGGAGCGGCTTCAGCAAAAAAAGCACCGAATTCTCAGGGATTCAAAAAGGAAAAATCGATGGGAGTTTTACCCCTTTTAGAAAAAAATAGCAAACAGCGAATCTGTTTGGGAAACCAAGATCTGCCCGCCAACTACATGGAAGACTATTCCGTTATGGGTTTGGTGGTCGGCCGGGTGGAAACGGCTCTTCGGATCTTAAAAGATAAGAAGTTCGACCTTCGCCAGAATGCAGACGGCTTTGAAATTGCCTTTGACGGCGCCGGTCAGATAACCGAACTGGTCAACCTGCTGCAGCAAAACAGAATTGACTGCACGCTGGCTGACATCGCCGATCAGGTCTACCAGGGGTGATAGAAAATTTTGGCGCCCGTTGGGCACCAAAAGGTTCAGGGTACAAAGATTCCGGATTGATATGTTTAAAAGCGAACCGCAGAGCCGCAGAATATCGATCAGTAGAATATCGAAGGGTGGTTTCGCTCTGCTCAATCTTTATTTTTAATGAATAGATAGATACCTTCCTTCGACATTCGACCTGCCCGCAATGCCATTAGGTGGGGATTTGCGGTCCTTTTTATAAATAATTCATGGCTGATTGATTATCCTAATCCAATACAATATGCATGGCAGGCGGGTATTCGTTATTCGATATTCGCTTTTGAACTAAAAAAACGCTGAACCCTGAACTTTTGAACCCCGAACCCTTTTTAAGATGACCAAAACCGATAACAAAAAAAAGACGCCGGATACAAAGACATTGACCGCAATGGCCCGGCAACTGGTGGATGAGCAAAACACCCTGACGTTGGCCACGGCCGAAGGTGGCAAAGCCTGGGCGGCCCCGGTGTATTATGTCTATGAAAAATCCACCTTCTATTTTTTGTCCAGCCCCAAATCAAGACACATAACCGAAGCACTTCAAAATTCTCAGGCGTCTGCCGCGATCCATGCTGCCGCTTCGACCTGGAAGGAAATCCGAGGCCTTCAAATGACCGGCCGGATCCAGGCGGTCAGGCCCGGCCTGAAAGCGGCCCGGGTGCTGCGGGCTTATCTTAAAAAGTATCCTTTCACCACCGATTTCTTCAAGGGCGAGACCGCCATTGATTTAGACGCATTTGCCGACCGCTTTGACGTCAAACTCTACGGTTTTACCCCCACTCTGGTTTACTACCTGGACAATCAGATTCGCTTCGCCTTCCGGGAACAGGTGAAGATCTGATTGCCTTCATTTTAATCTCGATCTGAGCCTGTGGCCGACTGGCCGCAATGGGCGCCAATCTCAGGCTTCGATCTTTTCTATTTTTGCTGTGAACCCGATCCTGTGCTACACTGGTTAGGATCGGAATTAAATCTAAGGTCGATGATGCTGCGGGACCTGACCATGAAATCAATCCTGTTGTCATTTTTGTGTAGCTGCCTGATATTAACTGCCTGTGCGATGGTTGAGCGATCCGGCCATCGGTTCGGCACCGCCAGGTGGTCCAGTTCCGATCCCCTGAGCATTCCCTATGACGTCCGACGCGCCCAGTTTAAAAAGGGCAATCTTGTCACCAACCCTTCATTTGAAAAGGGCCGCTTAACGGCCGACGGAGCTGGCAACAAATTCAGCCTCGACGCCTGGCAACCGGTGGGCGCTCATGTGCGATGGATCCGGCAACCTTCCGGAGACATGGCCCCCGGGGAAGTCAACTCGGGCAGCCATGCGGTGAAAATAATTCGAGACCGTGCCAATGAAGGGGACGCGGCCGAAGGGGTTATCAGTGACTACCTGCCGGTTATCCCGGGCAATTACGACTTCACCTTCAACATTCGGCTGATGGATATTGCCAGTCATAAACGCCGCCTGGGAGTTAAGCTCTATGACGCGGTGGAAATTAAGGTTCGCTTTTACGACAGCAACCGGCAACCGCTGAAACCCGACGCCCTGATCCCCGCCCGCGATATTCGGATCGACAACTCCGATAAAGCCTTTGTGTTCTCACATTTCTGGACAATTGAAGACCTGCCCTGGAGCAGGGTCCGGGGTAAATCCTTTACCTATCCCTTTTCGGAAGGAGATGTTCCCGATGCGACCCGCTTCGTGCGGTTGTTCTTGGGGTTAAAGGGCACCGGGACCATGTGGATAGACGATATCGATTATCGTTACTCCAAATGGAATTTTACGACCCTGGAACGCTTCCAACCCTATTTTGAGCGGCCCCTTGCCCTGGCAGAAAAAATTACACCGACGCCGAAGTCCTTTCAGCGCTTAAGCGATTTGGTCTACTTCCAGGCAGGCAATCCCGGCACCCCACCACCGTTAATCGTTCTCCCGGAGAACCCCGCACCTGCCGAAATAAGCGCAGCCGCCTTGCTGCGGTCAAAACTATATGGGAATGGCGCGAACAGCTCCGACAGCCCCGGGCCTGAAATCGATATCGTCCAAACCCCGGGCCAGGGGTTTTCGACTGGAGGGACCGCCGGCACCCGTTTGGTGTTGAGCATCGGCCGCAATCGGCTTTATCAGCGGCTGCAGCCCGACCTGCCGCGGCAATTCATCCAGGATAAAGACCAGGGGTATAGCATTCAGTCCGAGCGCGTCGGCAACAATCACATCGTATTTTTGGTGGGCCAGACACCGCTTGCCAATTATTATGCCGCCACCACCGCTGCCCAGCTAATAGACAGTGACCGGGGGATCTACCACGATGCGGTGGTAATTGATTATCCGGACTTTCTCAGCCGGGGATTTGCGTTCAGAAGATGGCGGCATCCTGATGAGATCCAAAGGGATCTGGACAACATCGAGGAAATGAGCCGCTACAAGTTAAACAAGGTATATGTCAAATATATTCCCGCCGATAAAAGCCGGCGGCATCCAGATCCTGTTTACCTCCGGGGTATACAGCAGGCCGGGAAACGATGCGCCGCGTCCGGCGCAGCGAGCCTGGCCATCCAGGTCAACCCTTATGCCCACTTTAAATTTTTCCCGTCTGCCGAAAGCCTCAGCGAGGATGAGCGCTATCTTTGGACCCACAGCAATCCTGACAGCCTGGCCTTGCTTAAAGATTTTTTTAAACTCGGCTTAGAAGCCGGGGCTGATACCGTCATGCTCCGGGCCGACGATTGGGTCCCGCATGCCGGTAGAAATTCGCAGAATTATACGCTGTATACCATCGAAGATAAAAACCGGTTTGTAAACCTCCAGAATGCCCAGTCCTATATCATTAACCGGTTAAAAGAGTGGATCGACAGGGATTATCCCGGAACCCGTTTGGAGTTCTGCCCGCCCTGGTACAGCAATGATTTTATCAACCGTGCCGAGGGCAAGGCCGAGATTTACTTTAAAGAGTTGACCTTTCAGATACCGACTGATGTCGCCATTGTGTGGACCGGCCCGGCTGTCAGGTCACTGTCCATCGACATGGCCGACATCCGCCGCTTCAAGGCTCTAATCGGCCGTTGGCCGATGATCTGGGACAACACCCTGTATGCCCGCAGCATCGCCTCGAAGCATTACGGCGGCTATACCGCCCACTACCCTGGTAAGGTGAGAATGTGCAACCTCTTCGAACCTTATGATACCTACCGCCCCCAAAATTTTCAGGCTTACAGCAGCGGCGGGCACATTTACATCAATGCCGATGCCTATAAAGATACCTACAAAGCCAAACTGGCAACGGTGGCTGATTATCTGTGGAACACCTCGGCCTATAATCCGGAGCTTTCAATGTGGAAGGTTCTGTGCCAAACCTACGGAGCGGCCTGTGCCAAAGAACTGCTCTACTTCAACGATGCCTATTATGGCCTGTATCAGATCTGCCTGCGGTTGGAAGCCGGGAAAGCCGGGAAGACTTTTACCGATGAGGGCAGGACATTCATCGAGGCGATGAGCGGAAGTCTGCAAGAAATCGATGACGCCGCTTGCGCCGGGGGGACAGTGGTGCAGGAATTGGAAGGCCTGGCCAACAGATTGAAAAAGCGCTTTGAAAATCTGACGCACAAGCAACAAGAGAAATCGTAAGGCTACGATCCCCATTGAGTTTATTGTGGTTTGACGGCTGCGTTTGATTTGCAGGGGCGGCGTTTACAAGCTGCCAACAATCCGTCTTCCCCTCCCTTGACGGGAGGGGATCGAGGGGAGGGTGAACTGATAAAATAATCATCTCATATCAAATGAATCACCCCCACCTAAATCCTCCCCCGTCAAGGGGGAGGACTTTAAGGGAATAACAGCGGTTATTGAGAGGTTGTCAACTCCGCCCCTAAAATACGTAAAGCAACTATTTCGTAAATGGTTTGAAAGTGCCTACAGGCTATCCCGCACCAAAGCCGCACCGGCGGCCAGGCTTTTCACCTTCCCCAGGGCGACATCATAGGGGATGGGCACCATCCCGCAATTCGAACAGGGATATAGCCTTTCGGGGGCCACATACGTCATGGCCGCGCGAATCGTTGCCGCCACCTCCTCCGGCGTCTCCACTTTGTCCGCCGTGACCGCCACCGAGCCCACCATCAGGTCCTTGTCCTTCAGCAACCCCATCAGGGACAGCGGCACCCGGGAGTCAGCGCATTCCAGCGACACCTGGTCGATGCGGCTGGCATTCAGCGCCGGGAAAATTTCCTCGTACTGGCGCCACTCGCTGCCCAGGGTATCTTTCCAGCGCAGGTTTTCATCAATGCCGTAGCCGTAGCAGATGTGCACGGCCGTTTTGCATGTCAGGCCTTCACGGGCTCGATGCAGGGCATCGATGCCCCAGTCTTTGACATCTTTCATAAAGACATTAAAGGCCGGCTCGTCGAACTGGATGACGTCCACTCCGGCCGCTTCCAACTCCCGGGCTTCAGCGTTCAAAATGTCGGCAAAGGCCATGGCCATATCCGCCCGTCGGCCGTAATGGTCATCGGCGATCGTATCGCAGATGGTCATGGGCCCCGGCAGGGTGAACTTCAATTTGTGCCCGGTTTGGGCCCTGGTAAAGCGGACCTCATCCAGATGCACCGGGTTGGGTCGCGAGACCGGCCCGGTCACCGTGGGCACCTGCACGGTGTAACGATTGTCCCGGATACCCATGGCGGTCTTTTTGTTCCAGTCGATGCCGCTGATATGCTCCAGAAAGCCATGCACAAAGTGCGCACGAAACACCTCGCCGTTGGTAACGATATCGATGCCGGCATCCTCCTGGTGTTGGATCCATTCGACGGCGGCGCGCTCCTGGGCCTTGACCAGTTCTTCCCCCTCAAAGCGCCAGGGGGCCCAGAGTTTCTCGGGTTCGGCCAACCAATCCGGCTTGGGCAGGCTGCCTGCAAGGGTCGTGTCAAGCATTGCGTTCCTCCATATTGTTGTTGATTTTCAGTGGACCAGTATGGCCAAAAGGCAAGGGACTGTCAAGATCTGTCAGATGGAGAGGATTTGATCAGCACAAGGCCCCGGTGGAGACTAAAAAAGGGGAGGTCGTGTCCGACCTCCCCCTAAAAGGAAGTTAGGCTGAAAAGTTAACCAGTTTCCAATTGGTTCCACCAACTGATGGTGATCCCCGATGTGCCGTTTTTGCAGGAGATGCACGTGCACTCGAGCAATCACAATACTGTCACCGCAAACTCTGTGTTAAGTTATAACCGCTGGAGGCGCAGGGCCGTCACATGGTTTATCATTATGTCTTAGATTGGGCGACCAGTATGGATGCCAATTTAAAATGCAAAGAGCATTCCAAATTAAGCCAATTTTAAGGGGATTCATATGCGCTGCAAACTCAGGCAATTAGGATCAAGCTTAAAAATTTAAACGCAAAAGGGGTGAAAATAGGCGTTTGCAATATGCAATTTGCATATGCGAAATGCAAAAAATGGCGTCCCTTTGGCAGCCAGAATAAACCGAAGCTGCTCCGCGGGGGAGGTTGGAATTCATTGGATATAATTCACATAAAACTAGTTGGGGTTAAGCTAGGCTAAAGCTACCAATTAAATATTACCGCATTTTCAAGATGTTAAAATATTGTGATAAGTTGGAGATATTAACGGTCGAAGTCCAGCTTCCGGCAACACAATATCTTGTCAACACTGTTTAATCTGGGCCAACGCAACTGAAACTCGACACATCTCGAGGGTCCCCATTTCCATCGTACTTCACGTATTTCGGATAGGCACATGCCAGCCTGGAACCGTCCGGTTGCATCTGATCGTTCAGCCAATAGGCAGTCATTTGCTCCGGCGCGTCACCGGTCTCGACCCACTTGTCGATCTCGTCCAGATAATTCACCCAGGATGGTCCAACGCCACCTG
>JAFDCJ010000292.1 GCA_019312835.1 Deltaproteobacteria bacterium | reverse complement strand
GTTTCAAAACATTTTTTCAAAACGCCATTGAAAATGGCGGTCTCAAGCTCTGGCCATCCGGTCGATAATCGCCCGGGTCAGCTTTGCGGTGGTCCCATTGCCCCCAAGATCGGGAGTGTGGTTGTCCGGAACCCTGAGCGCATCCTTAACGGCCTGCTCAATGGCATCAGCCGCCTTCAACTCGTTGAGGTGACGCAGCATCAAAACGCCGCCGAGGATTTGTGAGACCGGATTGGCGATTCCCATACCGGCAATATCCGGCGCCGTGCCGTGAACGGGTTCAAAGATCGAAGCCTCGGTACCATAGTTTGCGCTGGCACCCAAACCCAGGCTTCCGGCGGCGGCCGAACAAAGATCGGACATGATGTCACCATACTGATTCGGCATCACGGCCACATCCAGCAATCCCGGTTTGGAAACCACCAGCGCACAACTGGCATCAACAAATCGTTCCTCAAATTCGATCTGCGGATACTCGCGGGCGACTGCCCGTGCCGTCCTGACGAACATACCGTCGGTCTGTTTGAGCACATTGGCCTTATTGACGACCGTTACCTTTTTCCTGCCATGGGTCCGGGCAAATTCGAACGCAAAACGACAGACCTTATCGCTGGCCTTGCGGGTGATGACCTTGAGCGCCACGGCGGTGTCGTCACCGGATGTGTATTCATGGGCGATATAAATATCCTCGCTGATTTCCCGAATGATAACGACATCGATCCCCTGGATCGGTGCCGGCACCCCGTCAAAATTTCTGGCACGCCGGACGGCCGCGTAGCCGCCGCCTTCCATTTTCAGCGCGTTGGAAACACTGTTGTAGGATCTGAGCGGCCCGCCGCCGGGTCCCTCTTTGCGCCAGCGCGGGGCAATCATGGCGTCTTCCATCTCAACCGCAAAGGGACCTTTGAAACCAACGCCGCATTCGATGTAGGTCTTGATGGATTCGTCCGGCAGCGGGGTTCCCCTTTGCTTGCGCGTCTCCTGGCCGGCTTCCAGCTCAATCCAGTTTATGGCGACGCCGGCGGCTTCGATGACCCGGATGGCCGCCGCGGTAATTTCAGGGCCGATGCCATCTCCCGGCAGTAAGGCAACTTTATGCATGGTTTCTCCCTGTAATTCTTCCCTGAACGCGCACAGGCTTACTTTGGCGGTATTTTTTCGGCAAATCGGGTTTCCAGATTCAGCATCCCATCGTAGTCCAATAGCTCATAAAGCTGCTGACGCGTAAACATCCGCTCGACCATTCGCTGCTGGGTTCCCGTCCTGCGGATTTCGCTGAACAGGTCATAGACAGCCTTGATGGCCACCCGCATGGCCGAGGCGGGGAAAATAACCATGCGATAGCCCATTTCACGGAACTGCGCGGCGCTGAAAAACGGTGTTTTGCCGAATTCGGTCATGTTGGCCAGTAAGGGGGCCGCCAGTCCTTTGGCATAAGACCGAAACTCCGCTTCGGACTCGAGGGCCTCGGGGAATATCATGTCTGCTCCGGCCTCGAGATAGGCGTGGCCCCGTTTGACGGCTTCGTCAAACCCCAGCGGTCCCCGGGCATCGACCCGCGCGATAATCACAAAATCAGGACCGGTTCGGGCGTGGCAGGCCGCCCGGATTTTGGCCGTCATCTCTTCAACGGTGATGATTTCTTTGCCCTGCAGGTGACCGCAGCGTTTGGGCATCACCTGGTCCTCCAGATGGATCCCCGAAACGCCGGCGGATTCAAATTCTTTAACCGTTCGCATCACGTTGAGCACGCCGCCGTACCCGGTGTCGGCATCGGAGACAATCGGCAGACTTGTCGCTTTGGCCAGACGGGCGGCACTTTGCACCATCTCCGTCAGCGTAATGATACTGTGATCCGGCATGCCCAGCTGGGTATTGACCGTCCCGGCACCGGTCATGTAGACGGCATCAAAGCCGCACATCTCGGCGATACGGGCAGTCAGGGCATCATGGGCACCCGGCGCCATGAGAATATCTTCCCCGGATAGCAACTGACGCAACCGCTTATTTCTGGCAGACATATCAGCTTCCTTTCGCATGATGAACATCAGATATTGGCCGAACAAGAAGGGACCGCCTAAAAAATTGAAAAACCCCGGCAGGCTGAAAGGTTGATATCAGGCCGGGGTTTGTATTTTTGCACTACCGTGACTTCATTGGACGCTAAGATCGATATTGACATGGCTTCTAGTTGATGTGGATCAGTAGGACATCCTTGGGCGGTATATGGATAAAAACTTCGGATCCGCTCTTTGCTTCCACTTTAAACGGGGTTCGGGCGCGCAGTTCCTTGCCCTCCACGCCAACCACCATATCGAACATCCCACCCAGAAAGTTTTTTCGGATCAGTTTCGCCGGCCACGTATTGCTTTCCTGGTCCGGCTTACTGGTATGGATATGGATATTTTCGGGCCTGACGGAAGCCAGTACTTTTTGTCCCTGGGGATAATTGGTGCGGGTCGAATGGATTTCTGACCGGAAGCCCCCTTCTTCAATTCCGACAACCGATGCGCCTTCTTCTACCTGCTTAACGGTTCCGGGTAAGAAGTTGATCTTACCAATGAAATCAGCAACGAATTCATTGCTGGGGTCAAAATAGATCGCTTCGGGATCGCCGCGCTGAATCACCTTGCCGAAGTCCATGACCAGCACTTCGTCTGAAAGCACCATGGCCTCCTCCTGATCGTGGGTCACGTAAACGGTCGTGATGCCGATTTTGCGCTGCAATTCCAGTATTTCAAAACGCATCTGCTCCCTTAACTTGGCATCCAGATTGCTGAGCGGCTCATCCAGCAATAATACAGCAGGCTCATATACGATGGCCCTGGCGAACGCCACGCGCTGCTGCTGGCCGCCACTGATCTCGCTGGGCAGGCGGTCCTTGAGTTCCTCTATGCCCACCATTTTCATGGCTCGTATCACTTTCTCATCAATCTCTTTGCGGGGCGCTTTGCGGATTCGAAGGGGGAAAGCGATATTTTCAAACACCGACATATGCGGCCAGACGGCATAGGACTGAAATACCATTCCCATATCCCTCTTCTGGGGGGAAAGGTTTATGTTTTGTTTCGAATCGAAAATCAACTGATCCCCGATCCATATCTGTCCTTCGTCGGCGTTTTCAAAACCGGCCAGACAACGCAATGTCGTGGTCTTGCCACACCCTGAAGGCCCCAGCAGGGTGACAATTTCCCCATCCGGTATATGAATGTCCACGTCAGCGATGGCGGTAACATTTCCAAATCGTTTGATTAGTTTTTCTATTCTGACATCCGGCATATGATCAGCCCCTCCATTTTTTTCTTAGCGAACAACTTCGGTAATCCGAATTTTGAAAGCCCATGAGAAAATCATCAGACAGGCAGCTGTCATAAAAAGCTGCATCGTACCAATAGCTGCCAGGTGCGGGAACATGCCATCGTGCCACAGGTCGAACATCGTCACGCTCATCACCTCGCTGCCGCTGGAATACAATAAGATCGAGCAACTGAGTTCCCGCATAAATGTGACAAACAACAGAATAAATCCCGCCACCAGACCCGGCTTCAGCAGCGGCAGGGAGACCGAGCGGAAGGTCTGCAGCCAGGAAGCACCCGATATGTTGGCTGATTCCTCCAGGGTTTTGTCGATCTGGCGCAGGGTGCTTTCGATGGACCGCAGGCTGTATGGGATAAAGCGCGAAACGTAGGCTATCATGAGTATCCAGATGGTGCCGTAAATGGGAATCGGTGAACGGATCCAGGCCCACATATAAGCCACACCCAGGATTAGCCCCGGCACGGCTACCGGCAGGGTGGCAATGGTATCCAGGGTGTCCTTGCCGAAAGCTTTGGTCCGAACGACGACCCAGGCAATAATCGCACTGATCAGCACGGCAACGGCAGCACCCACAACCGAGAGAAAAAGCGAATTTTTGACGGCAATCCACGTATTGGGGTATTCAAAAAGAATATACTCCCAGTTTTCCAGCGTAAGGTATTTCATTTTGGGATGAATACTCCAGAACTTAAAAAAAGAGATGGCAATAAACGTGCCAAAGGGTAGGATAACTACCAGCAGGATATATGCCAGCAGATAGCTCAGGGTAAAATAGCGCCATTTGCCCAAAGGAATGACATGGGGTCGAAAACTTTTGCCTCCCACGGTAACAAACTCCCGGCGCTTCATGATCCGGTTGCGCAGGTACACCATGCCGCCGGTAAAAAACAGCATGACCATGGCCACCGTGGCGCCCATGGAATAGTCCTGAGGATATTCCTGCAGCAAGTAAAAAATGCGAGTCGTCAGCACAAACCAGCGCTGGTTCATCCCCAGCACGCTGGGAATGCCAAACTGTTCAGCAGCCGCAACAAAGATCAGGAGGGCCGACGCCAGAATGCCAGGGGCCATCAACGGGAGGGTGATACGGAGCATGGTCTGGGGCTTGGTGGCGCCGGAGCTTAAAGCGGCCTCTTCCAGGGTCGGGTCCATGTTACGCAATGTCCCGGATACAATCAGAAAAGCATAGGGGGAATAATAAATCCCCATCACCCAAATAATGCCCCAGGGGCCGAAAACTTCAAAGGGGCGCACGCCGAGAAGGCTGTCAAACCATCCGTTAATCAAGCCATAGTCCCTCGAAGCCAGTCCGGTCCATGCCAATGCCCCGATAAACGGAGAAAGGAAAAAGGGCACAATTAACGGAATTTCCAGTTTTCCCACCCAGGGCGTATCGGTGCGGGTGACAATCCAGGCCAGGCTGACCCCCAGAAAAACCCCCAGCAAGGTCCCCCCGATTGAAATCCAAACTGTGTGGCCCAGTTCAACCCAAAACCAGTCAGCAGAAAACATCCGGCCGTAGTTATCAAATGAAAGTGGTGATGGCTCACCCGGAGGCGCCGATTTAAAGGTGCCGTAAACCATGATGGAGAGTGGATAAATCACCGTCACACCGATCATGGCGGCAATAACGACAACGAGAATAGAATCCCGACGCGCAAGGAGCCTGATAAATGGCATAATTCGTTTCATGGATCACAACCCTTCAACAATCGATTTCAGTGTCTGGCGACAGAAACTATTTCCGTGAAAAGATGGCCGGGCTTTTAACTTCGACAAGCCCGGCCATGGGGTTTATCCTCCATAACTATTTGGATCTGGCTTTTTTCTTGGCCGCGCCAAATACCTCTTCAAATTTTGCCAGCAAGTCCTTGGTATCCGCATCCAGCTGCCGGTAATCAATATCAATGATGTTCAGATCGTCATACCCGGGCATGTGCTTAAACTTCATAACACCGGTTTTGCGGCCGGCATTGCTGGAGCCGCCCTTCTGAAAGGCCTGGCATCCTTCGGAAGACAGGAAGTAATTATAAAACAGCTTGGCGGCATTGGGGTTGGGGGCCTCTTTGATGATTGCTACCGGTCCCGGTCCCACTGCCACGCCGTCTTTGGGCCAGTACCCTTTTAACGGTGTCCCCTTGATCATGTTTTCATTGATGCGATAATCGAGATCTTCCATGGATACGGGGTATTTGCCGGCCAGAATCTCCTTGTCCATAGAGCCATGGCTGGTAAAAGTGCCGGCATCGGCTTCACCCCAGGCACGGAACCAATCCCAGGCGGTATCCCCGTATTTTTTCACCAGCGAATAGACCCAGGCCAGAGCGTTGGCGCTGCCATGAGGATCTCCGATGGCAATCTTGCCGAACCATTTTTCCTGTTCAGCCAGTTTGGCGCCTTCGGCATAGGATTTAGGCGCTTCCGCATCAGAAACGATATCTGAATTCCAGGCAATGGCCATGGTTGTGAAGCGTACCGGGGCATAATATTCCTGGTTGGTCCACTTTTCCCAGTAATTCGTAATTTCCGGTGATACGTATTTCATGAAACGACCCTGATCGGTCATGGTTAAAAACGCGCTGTAAAGCGAGGTATGAAATACGTCACAAACAGTCTTGTTGGCGCGATGCTCCGTATCCAGTTTGGTATGGCACTTGACACTACCGGCACGGTATACATTGCATTTAATTCCAGGATACTTCTGCATGAAGGCCTCGGCCAATGCGCTGCCTGCTTTCGTTGAAGAAGATTGATAGAGGGTGACCTGGCCTTCGTTCTTGGCGGCCGCGTACAACTTTTCCTGTTCGGCCAGTGTGGCACTGCTCATCGGTTCAACAGATGCCTCGGCGATTAAGGCGTCGAGTGGATTTATGCCCAGCATAGCGGCGCCACCGACCACACCGGTGGCTTTAATGAAATCGCGCCGGGTCATGCCTTTAAAATATTCTTTTTCTTTCATAAACATCCTCCTTTATTGCTGAAAAATTGATATTTTATTCCGGAAAGCATCTGACAGCCATGCATAACCGGGACCCCATAATCCAACCTTAAACCGTTTGCGTTGCCCTTGAAATCATTAAATCGAACCATTTCGTGCGTTAAAAATTGACATTATCATCGAACAATAAGCGGGTTTAAATTTATGCAAAAATTGCGAAAAATGACAAAGTCGGTCAGACCGGTAAGACCAGTTTAACCTTTTATGGTACCTATCATTTATTGTCAAGAATAGTTTTTTAGTATGATTTTGGAGCCTTCTTTAGAGCATTAATATCTTCATATAAAGAGGGAATCGATGTCCTTTTGTTGGGGAGGTTATCCATGCTGGTCGCGCAAAATTCTCCGAACTGGGTCGTTACATCAACCGAGAATTTTCTGAGTAATGATAACCGTGCCAATTCAACTTCAAAAATCATGCCATCAGACATAGCGCAAGGATTTACAATTTTCATAAGGACCTTCAAGTTTATATTAAATACATTAACAGTAAGTTATAGGATATTCACAAAACTTGATTTCTAAAAACCGTCCTTGCGGTCAGGGTCCTTAAAAAAAACACGCTAAACGCAGTAGACGTTATGTTCATATTCTATTAACATACTGTTAATAGAAATTAACGGATTCCTGGTTCATTGGGACAGAACAAATTCCTATGGCCGCACCCAATCAATTCCATGTGGTCATCATTTTTTTATTGTGTTCCTGTCGACTTGATGTAAATTAGGGTCGCATCATTAACGACCGGACATCGTTTTTAGAAATAACTTCAGGAGGAAATCTTACATGCATGATCTCGAATTGATCGCATCCGCGGAAAAGCTGGCCAGAGAGGTCATCCAGGTTAAAAAGGAACATAAGGTGCTCGTGGTGACAGATGCTGAAAAGCTGCGCGTCGGCAAAGCCTTTGCCATGACCTGCCGGGGACTGGGTGCCGAAACCGTCATCGCTATTTTACCGTTGACCGGTGAACACGGCAGCGAGCCGCCGGCGACCATTGCGGCCGCGATGAAAGCCGCCGACATCGTTTTTGCCCCAACGACCCATGCCATCACCCATACGCGTGCCCGGCTCGACGCCTTTGCGGCCGGTGCCCGGGTGATTATCCTGCGGGGCGTCACCGAAGATATGATGATAAAAGGCGGCATGACCGTCGATTTTCAAAAATTAAGGGCAACCACGCAGGCCTATGCTGAAGCGCTGGCGGCGGCGGATGAAATTACAGTAAAATCCGACCAGGGGACGGATGTCACTTTCAGTGTCGCCGGTCGCAAGGCGTTTACCCTCGACGGCTTTTTCCATGAAGAGGAGGGCTTCGCCACCCTGCCGCCCGGCGAAGCACCGACCTGCCCGGTGGAAGGCACCATGAACGGCACGCTGGTGTTTGACTATTCCATGGACGGCATCGGCAAGCTGAGCCAGCCCTTGAAACTGGCGGTTAAAAATGGCCAAGCCGTCTCGGTTTCCGGCGGGGCGGAAGATGTTCGCTTCATAGAGAGCCTGTTCGAAAAAGACCCAACCGCACGGAACATCGCTGAATTTGCCATCGGAACCAATCCCAATGCGCGCCTGATCGGCAATCTGGCCGAAGACAAGAAACTGGCCGGTACCGTTCACTTTGCCATCGGCGACAATGAATCGTTGGGCGGGGTGGTGCGCAGCAGCATTCACCTGGACGGGCTGATGTTGAAACCGACGGTGACCGCCGACACCCATCTGCTGGTGCAAAAGGGCAAACTGGTATTATAGCCTTATTGAGCAAAAAAAAACGCTCCATTAGGCGTTATTCGTTATTGGTTATTCGTTATTGGAATTCGAGTCAGGTGGTAATCAGCCATTCACGGGCAGGACTGCTCAATAAATTTCCTTCTGACGTTCGCATAAAGTAGGGGCGGGGTTCATCCCCGCCCGTGGCACTGACGCTCCGGTTTGCGGGCGGGGATAAGGCCTGCCTTTAATAATTCAGATCGATGGGTCATCCAGCTATGCTGGGAACCCCGCACCTTCTCGTTTCTGCAAAAAGCCCTCTCCCTTGATGGGAGAGGGTTTGGCCAGCCCGCCACCTGCCCGCTCGTGCCTTGCATGGCAGGCGGGTCGTCCGCCTGAGGCGGACCCAGGCGAGGCGGGCGGGGTGAGGGTGATCACCCTCACCGGACCCCTCCCGTCATAGACTGTGTCGCAATTCTGAAAAGCCACAAATAATTCCGTATCGTCATTCCGGGCTTGACCCGTAATCCAGAACTCTTTTAAAGCGCTACACTGCTGGATGCCGGATCCGTCATCCCGGACTTGATCCGGGACCGGCATGACGATCAGAAGAAAGGCGATTTTCTGAGCTATGACACCGTCTCTCAAGGGAGGGGAAACGAGCTGCTGAATCTATTTGTTTTACCAGGTATTTTGGGGTCATCTATTAAGTGTTGACCCGATATTTCGACACAATCTCCTCGTTCAACTCGATACCCAGCCCCGGCTTATCAGGGACTTCTATGTACCCATCGGCGAAGGTCTCAACCGGCTCCAGGGTTAAGCTGTTTCGCAGGGGGTTGGCGTGGGTCTCGGACCAGTCGCTGCGCATGTACTCGTAGGTCAGAAAATTGGGGATGGCCGCCGCCAGCTGGATCGAGGCGGCAATACCCACGGCCGACTCGCCCCCCGTGTGGGGTGCGTAGGGCATGTTATAGGCGCTGGCCATGGCGGCGATCTTTTTGCACTCGGAAAACCCGCCGGCCCGGCAGATATCCGGCTGGACGATGTCCACCGCCCTTTTGGCGATCAGGTCTCTGAAACCGTAGCGGGTGAATTCGGTCTCGCCAGCGGCAATGGCGATGTCCAGGGAACTGGATAACCTGACGTAGCCGTCTATGTCTTCGGGGGGGATGGGCTCCTCGAACCAATAGACCTGATGTTTCTCCAGTTCGCGGCCCATATTGATGGCGGTCGCCACATCGTAGGCGCAGTTGGCATCCACCGTCAGCTGGATGTCATATCCGATGGCATCCCTTACGGCCGCCACCCGCTTGATGTCTTCTTCCGGGCCGCGGCCCAATTTCATTTTGATGGCCCCAAACCCCTGCTCCACATACGCGACGGCCTCTTTGACGATGGTTTCGGTGTCCCTGAGCCTCAAGGAGGACGCGTAGGCATCGAGGCGATTGCGAAAACAGCCCCCCAGAAGTTTGTACACGGGAAGCTTCAAGGCCTTGCCGATGAGGTCAAAAAGGGCAATATCGACACCGCTCATGGCCTCGATCATGAACCCCTTGGAGTGCCCCCGGTGCCGCATCGAGGCGTACATCATCTCCCAGATGCACTCCACATCCAGCGGATCCTGCCCGATGAGAATGGGCCGGAAGGCGTCCTCGACGATTGCGCTGATGGCCCTCGGGGTAAGCTTGGCCAGGCACTCACCCACCCCGGTGAGCCCATCATCGGTGGTGATCCTGACAAGGGTGGATTTGTAGCTGTCGAAAACGATCTTGGTCAGCTGCTCATCGTAGGCCAGGCTGATGGGTTTTTTGTCTACTTTGGTGGGGACAACCAGGTTCAGGGCCTCGACTTCTGTAATCCTCACGGCGATTTCCTTTCGCAGAATCCCTTAGAAGTGGATTCAAAACCCCATCTAGCGCCCAAATACAGCGTTGCGAGTCTCTTAGAAATGCTCACATACTACCGTGTATGCTGCGCTTTCTAAGATCCTCACGCCTTGTCTTTGGGCGCGATCTGAGGCTTTGAAACCACTTCTATAAATTACAGCTTTGAAGACAAACGGTCTATTTTTTTGGCATCTTCCTGAGATCTCGCTTCATAATACATCTGCTTGAGTTGATACCATTTTAACTCGTAGTCGAGGGCCAGCCGGATCCCTTCGGCCAGATTATGTTTGGCCCGGCTGTAATCGCCGAAAACGACCTTGAGGGTCTCGAAGCCGTCGAGCAGCCCGTCGAGCTGTTCAAAAAACGGCACCGTTGCAGCGCTAATGCCGCCCCCCACCAGGCACCGAATGGATTGCTGTTTTAATTTGGTAAAAAGCGCCCGTGCCAGCGTCAGTATCTCCGGTGAATTAACATCATCGGCGTTGATCGAACTGCGCAAATCCGAGCGGCCCAGCACCACGGTATCCAGCATAGCGACGTTGTATGCCGACAGGATGTCTTCAATTCGGCGGCATCCCGCGCCGGTTTCAATATTAATCAGGTATTTGACATCCTCGGCGGCCGTAAACGTCCGCGCACACAACTCCAGATACTTTTCCAGCGCAAATTTCGACTCGATCATGGGACCCAATACGGCCGCGGCACCCAGCATCCTGGCCATCCGGATATCGGTCAGGGCTTCACTGCCGCCCAGCTTCACCACGATACCGACGTCGGCGGCCGCGGCCAGCTCAACGATCCTTAACAGTTCGAACAGTTGAATATCCTCGGTTTCTAACGAGGCCTTGATGGCCGTAATCCCGTGGGATGCTTTCAAGCCCTTTAAAATTTGAACCATGTCATTTATTAGCTTTTTCATTCTACTGGTCCCTGTTTTTGATTTGATTCACCACACCCCCCGCTTTTACGGCCGTAAGCTCTATCTGGCTCAAGGGTGAGGCCACCGGAAAATCAACCTGCTGGGTTTCATTTTTAACGATGTAGTGTTTTCCCTCGACCAATTCCGTTGTGTCAACCGACAATCGATCTCCCTGTTCGATGCTGTCATCGTCGCTTTCATGAACGAAGATCAGCGGCAAAAGCCCCCAGTTGACCATATTGGCCAGATGCAAACGGGCAAAACCCTTGGTGATGACCGCCTTGACGCCCAGATATCTGGGAACCATTGCAGCCTGCTCGCGGCTGGAACCCTGGGCATAGTTGGCGCCGGCGACAATGATACCGCCGCCGGCCTTGTGAGCCCGCCGGGCAAATGTGTCATCGACCACCTTGAAGGCATGCTTGGAAACCTCCGGAATATTCGACCGAATCGGCAGGTAGAGGGCGCCGGCAGGGCAGATGTGATCGGTGGTAATATCATCGCCCAGTTTGAGCAGGACCTCCCCGTTGATGGCATCCGGCAGGGGCGGCATTTCCGGTATGGGTCTGATATTCGGTCCCCGGCGGATTTCAATTTTTTCCGGCTCGGATGTAGGCGCTATGAAAAGATCGCGATCGTCGCTAAAGACATCCGGCATCTCATATACAAAGGGCTTCAGGTTCAGGTCCCGGGGATCGGTGATCACCCCGGTAATGGCCGCAGCGGCGGCCGCTTCGGGCGCAACCAGATAAACCTGGGCAGTTGCCGTGCTGCTGCGGCCCAGAAAATTACGCGGTCCCGTTCGCAGTGAAACCCCGTCTGTCTGGGGTGCAAACCCACAGCCGTTGCAGGCGCCGCAGCAAGGTTCAAAAATCCTCATGCCGGCTGCCAGTATCTTTTCATAAGCACCGCGCTGAATGCTTTCCCGCAGCACCGTGCGGGTAGCCGGATAAAGTCCGGCGTCAACATCGCGATGAATGGTGCGACCGTCGAGGATATGGGCGACGGACAGGATGTCATTCAGGGACGTGTTGGTACAACTGCCCATCATCACCTGATCGACTTTAAGGCCGGCGATCTCCTTGACCGGAACAACTTTATCCGGCTGATGGGGTACGGCAATCAGCGGCTCCAAGCCGGACAAATCGATTTCGATGGTGTCATCGTACGTCGCGTCGGGATCGGCTTCGAGGGCAACCCACTGCGCTTCGCGATGGTAGGCCCGCATCCACCGGCGGGTGTTGTCGTCACTGGGGAAAACCGATGTGGTTGCGCCGGTTTCAGCGCCCATATTGGTAATGGTCGACCGCTCGGCCACATTCAAGGTTGCCACACCCGGGCCGGTATATTCCAGAATTTTTCCGACACCGCCTTTGACCGAGATCCGGCGCAGGACTTCCAAAATGACATTTTTGGCCGAAACAAACGGCGGCAGTTGGCCGGAAAGCCTGATATTGACTATTTCGGGCATTTTGAAATAAAACGGCTCCCCCGCCATCGTCATGGCCCCGTCGAAGCCCCCGACACCGATGGAAAGCATGCCGATGCCGCCGGCCGCCACCGTATGCGAATCCGCGCCGATTAAGGTCTTGCCCGGTATGCCCCAGTGCTCCAGATGGAGCTGGTGGCAGATACCACTGCCTTTGCGGGACGTAATGACGCCTAATTTTGATGTAATATCATAAAGATAGCTGTGATCGTCGGCATTCTTGAAATCGGCCTGAATTAAATTATGGTCGATATAATGAACGCACAATTCCGCCTTGACGCGTTCAATACCCATGGCCTCCAGCACCAGATAGGACATGATGCCGTTGACATCATGGGACAGGGTTTGGTCTGCCCGAATTCCGATCCGCTGACCTTTTTTCATTTCGCCCTCTACCAGGGCGGCGGATATTAATTTTTCGGTTACGGTTAATCCCATTTTCCCTCTCTTTCGTATTGCTGCTGGCGCAGCAATACATGTGTATCACATCACAATGTGATGATGTGTTTTCAAACATCGTGCCACGTTCGGGAAAGACTTCGCTTTGCCCATTCCGGCAGTGCGTCCATGCCAAATTATCATTTATTAACAACTGGTTAAATTCTATTTACAGAAAACCGGCTGTTGCGATGATCCGCTGATCGGATTAATTTTTGGAATCACAAAGATAGATATTGTTGACATATAGTTCATCTTGTTTTAACGATCCGTTAATTTTATTTAACAAATTGGGGGGGGCAGATGACCAAAATCAAAATCGGTGTGGTTTCATCCGGCCGGGCGCTTGTTGACACGACTTGCAAACTCGCCATCGAAAAAGGCATCGATATCCACAGTGCCTACGTGGGGCTCGATGACGCAATTGAGATTGTAAAAGAAATGGAATCCGAGGGGATAGAAGTGATCCTGGCAAGAGGCGGCACGGCCCCTTTGGTCAGAAACCATATCGAGGTTCCGGTGCTGTCTTTCCCCATGTCGACGATTGATCTGTTGAAATGCATACGGGAAGCGTCCAATTTTGGCAGAAACATTCTGCTGGTGTCGTTCACCCGCAGAATGAAAGGCATTGAATTCGCCAATGAGCTTTTCAACATCCGCCTGACCCAAGCCGTCTGCAAGAATTACAAGGACATGGAAAATTTGATATCCACCCGCTGTGACGAATTTGACGCCATGGTGGGAGGCTCCACATCTTCAGCCGTGGCAAAAACCTATGGGCTTAATGCAGTTGAAACCCAAACCTCCGAAGAGGCCATTGATTCCACTCTGGACAGCGCCCTATCGGTTGCCAAGTATAATCGAATTGAACGTGAAAAAAGCCATCGCTTCGGTTTAATCATCGACGGCGTCTCGGACGGGGTCATCGCCTATGATCGCAAGGGGACCATCACCACGATCAATGACAAGGCCCATACGCTGTTAAAAGTGGATCAAAGCGCCTCGGTCGACAAACCCTTCGCCGATCTTCTGCCCCAGTCAACCGGCATGAATGTCATTTCAACCCTGCAGCCCATTCGCGACAAAATCGAAAGAATCGGAACCGAGCTGTTTGTATTCAACCATATTCCCATCGTCATAGACAACGAAGCGGTGGGGGGTGTAACAACTTTCAAAGACGCCTCGGCCGTGATGGAGGTCGAAAATGAAATCCGGCGATCCATTTCAAAGGGACTGATTGCCAAATATAACGTGTCGGATCTGATCTATAAAAGCGATGCCATGAAAAAGATCGTCAAACGCGCCCAGCGGTTTGCGGCGACCCATTCAACCATTACGATCGTTGGCGAAACCGGAACCGGCAAAGAAATCCTGTCTCAGAGCATCCATAACCTGAGCCCGAGATCGATGCAGGCGTTTGTATCGATTAATTGCGCGGCCCTGTCCGAACAGCTTTTGGAAAGCGAGCTTTTCGGCTACGAAGAAGGCGCCTTCACGGGTTCAAAAAAAGGCGGCAAGCCCGGCCTGTTTGAAACCGCCCACAACGGCACTATTTTTCTTGATGAAATCGGCACCACCTCCCAGAATGTTCAAAGGCATCTGCTGCGGGTTCTTCAGGAAAAGGAGGTGATGCGTATCGGGGCGGATCGGATCATCCCGGTCAATGTACGCGTTATCGCCGCCTCCAATAAGGAGCTGGTTGAAGAAGTCAACAAAGGCAGTTTCCGGGAAGATCTGTTTTTCAGGTTGAACGTATTGAGCATCAAGATACCACCGCTTAGAAACAGGCTTGAAGACCTTCCTTACCTTGTTGAGAGGTTTTTAAAGATATTGTCTCTTGAATATAAAAAAGAACCGTGTCAAATTCCCGAGCGATGCATAAAAAAACTGCAGGGGTACTATTGGCCCGGGAATGTTCGTCAGCTGAAAAACTTTGTCGAGCGCCTGTTTCTGATATGCGATGCGGGTTTCAGCATGAACGTTTTTGACGAACTGTTCATGGAATTAGCCGAATACCGTCCCCAAGAATTTATGCCGGAGACCGATGCCGGGGCAGCCTCTCTGAAGGACCAGGTCAGGAACAACCATAACCGGTATGAATATGAAACCATCAAAAAGGCTTTGGAGGCCTCCGGTTTCTGTAAGGCAAAAGCCGCTAAGTTACTGGGAATCAGCCGCACAACGCTTTGGAAAAAGCTGAAACAACTCAACGGCCATTCCACCTGATTTTTTTCGCCGTTGATAACGGCCCCGGTAAGCTCCAAAGCTGAATGAAAGCCCGACGGACCCTTAAAACCATCCCTGGCAAGAAATCCTGCCGCCAGAACTTTCTTACGGCAGCACAACCTGAAAAGGCAGAAAAACGATGAACTTCAACGAGCTTCCTTTTATCGACCATCACTGTCATCCCTATGAACCGGGCAAAGCGGTGCTGACACCCGCGTCCCTTGCGCGTGAATTTTTCCATGGCAGGGGTGATATCCCCGACATGAGTGTCCCCAAGCCACGGATGTGGGGCGCTACCGATGAACTCCGTTATCACTTTGCTCACATGGGCGTTGTCCGGACCCTGGTCTGTCTGTTGGCGGAGGTTCTGGACTGCCCGGCGGAGCTGGATGCCGTGGTGAACGAGCGCAATCGTCTGGCCTCGGAAAATTTCGCCGCCTATGCCGAATTGCTTTATAAAGATGCCGGGATTGTTGGAACCGTCATCGATTCGGATCTCCCCATTAACGATCCCCTGCTGGATCTGATACCCGGCCGCAAACTGAGGCTGTTTCAATTCGAGCCGCCGCTGCAGCGACTGCTCGCAAAGGCCGACTCCTATCAGGAGCTAATCGGGAATTTCCAAAAAACCCTGGCGCATTCCGTCAAAGACGATGGATTCGTCGGGGTAAAGGTTCATCTGGCGGAAGAAGTCGGCTTTGGCGTGATGCCGATTCACGAAGATGAAGCCGCGCCTTTTTTCGCCGGCGCCAAGGCGGGAGATGCCGATGCCTGCAAAAGACTGTATACCGCTGTTTTCACCGCAACGCTGCTCCAGTGCCAGGAACTGGACGTTCCCGTTCACCTGCACAGCGGCTTTACCGGAGGCATGTGGCAAGGACCGATCCATGACGCCGATCCCTTTTTGCTGGGACCGTTTTTAAAACAGCGTGAGTTTTTAAAAACCAAAATCATCCTGCTGCACGCCGGTTTTCCCTGGACCAAGCAGGCCGGTCAGATGGCGCACGCGTTTCCGCATGTCTGGGTGGATATGGGGCAGATGACACCCTGGGCTTCGTTGCGAATCGTCGAATGCTACCGGGATGTGATGGCATGGGCGCCGCTTTCTAAAATCGTGGTCGGCAGCGGCGGACACGGGACACCGGAGATTGCCTGGCTGGCTGCCAAAACAGCCAAAATCGCTTTAGCCGAGGTCATAGAGGGTGCGATACGGCTCAGGTTAATTACCGGACGCGATGCTGAAACGACGGCGAAAATGATCCTGCACGACAATGCCGCCCGTTTATACGGTTTGACATAGTGCTGGGTCCCGGTAATAATTTATTGAATTTTTTTGATACATTCAGCAGAATATCTCTTGGTCATTCTCGCACGGGAAACTGTGTCAGAATGTCAACAAGCACCTGATCTCTGATTGTCATGCCGGTCCCGGATCAAGTCCGGGATGACGGATCCGGCATCCAGTATTGTACAATTTTGAAAATGCTCTGGATTCCGGGTCAAGCCCGGAATGACGATACAGATGCAGTTGTGGTTGTACAATTGCGACACACTCTGGCAGGCGGGCATCCAGGCGGATTCAGACTGGACTCCCGCCCCGTCTGCACAGGGGCAAGCTCTGCGTGGGCGTGACAACCCTTTAGCATCCTATTTGTAGGACCGTTTACTTGATTTTCAATTTCACGCGGATTTATGGGAGTGATGATGACCTTGCCGAAACTGTTGGTGCTGGATGATTACGAGGGGCTGCTGGCAACAGCGCCGGCGATGGCGCGCTTGAAACAACTGGCCGATGTGACCGTCCTGGATCATCCCCTTGCCCCTGATGAGATGCCTCGGCTGAGAGATTTTCAGGTTCTGTTGACGCTCAGAGAACGCACGCAGCTGGATGAAAATCTATTCAGATTCTGCGACAATTTGGAATTGATTTTACAAACCGGCGGCCATGCTTACCATCTCGAGAAATCCGCCGCAACCAGGAGGGGCATCGTCGTTGCCTTAGGCCGGCGGGTTACCCGGCCGACGGTGGTTGTTCCCGAGTTGGTTTTTGGATTCATGCTCGGTTTGATAAGAGATATTTATCCCTTGACGACTCAGATGGCGAACGGGCAATGGCCCATGTCCATGGGGACCTCGCTTGCCGGCCGCACATTGGGCATTCTTGGCTACGGCCGCCATGGAAAACCGGTGGCACGACTGGCCAGAGCGTTTGCCATGAATGTGATTGCCTGGGACCGGGGGGCTTCCGATAGTCGCCACGGTTGCGATGTTGTCCGCATGCCGTTGGATGAACTGCTGGCAACCTCGGACATCGTATCCATTCACCTTCGCCTGTCAGATGAGTCACGGGGGCTTATCAATCGCGATCGAATAGCCCAAATGAAACCCGGATCATTTCTGATCAACACCTCCCGGGGAGCCATTGTTGATGAAGATGCCCTGGCAGATGCGTTGCGCGAAAAACGCATCGCAGGCGCAGGCCTGGACGTTTTTACGGTTGAACCATTGCCCGCCTCAAGCCCGCTGCGGACACTGCCCAATGTCCTGTTGACACCGCACGTCGGGTGGCAGGTCGATGATGTATTGCACGAATTTGTTGCGGTTGCGGCCGACCAGCTAGGCTTATGGCTGGCGGGCCGTCTTTCCAGCAAAGAAGTTGTAAACCCTGAGGCTTTCAAATTTTCCAGAAACAGAATCGGCGGTCTGGCATAGTGTACCGACCGATGTATTTTACAAAATGGTCGGCACAGCCGCGAGGAAGACTGTGGCAGAATGCCAGCAAACTCCTGATGCTGATCGTCATGCCGGACTTGATCCGGCATCCAGATGCGTACGCAGGTCAAGCAGAACTGGATTCCGGATCAAGCCCGGAATGACAATACAGCAATATATTCAGTATTGATTATGGCAACACAGCCTCCTAACGTGAGTAACAATTATTTTATGACGGATCAGGGGCCACCTCAAAGACCAGACAGATCGAAAAATGTAACGAAAGCTAATTAGCGGAAAGGAAATGGAAATGACTTCAAGCATGGGATTGCTTACCTACATTGCGCTGGCCATTGTCGGCGGCGTCCTGGGTGCCAAGCTGAAAATTCCAGCCGGCGCCCTGATCGGCGCAATGCTGACCATCATTGTGTTTAAGATGACGACGAAGATGCACTGGGAAATCCCCAAAGGGTTCACGTTTGCCCTCCAGGTCTTCGTGGGCCTGGTGGTGGGGGCGACTTTTAAACCGGAAATGCTGGGTGTCATGAAAAAAATCGCCCTTCCGGTCACCATCTCCTGTGTGGTCCTGGTTGGCGTCGGCGCCATTATGGCAGTCATTTTTGCCCGCCTGGAGCTGCTGGATATGGGTACCGCCTACCTGGGGACAAGTCCGGGGGCATTGAGCGCACTTGTCGTGCTGGCGTTCGACAGCCAGGCACAGCCCATGCTGGTGGTCTGTTTTCATTTCTTCCGGGTAGTTTTCATCATCCTCACCGCCCCGCTGATCTTTAAATGGATATCCGGTTGAAGCATAGGCCGCCGCAGAAAAAGAGATGAAACCCGGTTCCCGGTCAATGGTGAATCCCCGGCCTGACGCTCAGCGCATCGCCAGCAGCCGAAACCGACCCGCCAGACATGGCAGCCGATAAGGTGTTGACTTCATAAAAGAGGTATGATTAGCAGTGAGCGTATATCTTTATTCCAGGAGGTATGAATTATGACTGATCTTCACTCCACACCCCGGTTTGTTTCGAAGGTTTATGAAACCATGAAACAAAATCTTCGGGTGGTCCGGGAAAAACTGGACCGACCCTTGACCCTTGCCGATAAAATCCTGCTCTCCCACCTGGACGATCCTGCTAATCAGGAAATGATCGCCGGTAAAAGCTATCTTCAGGTTCGCCCCGACCGTGTCGTTCTCCAGGATGTCTTGGGGCAATCCGCCATGCTTCAGTTTATGCAGACCGGCCGCGACAAAGTGGCGGTCCCGACCACCATTCACTGCGATCACCTGATCGAAGCACGCGTGGAAGGGAGCTCTGATCTCGCGGAGTCGCTGGACGAAAATGACGAAGTCTACAATTTTTTGAAAACTGTCGCCGCCAGATACGGGGCGGGCTTTTGGGCTCCGGGTGCCGGTATTATCCACCAGGTGAATATAGAGCAACACGCCTTTCCGGGTGCGGTAATCCTTGGCACCGACTCGCACACACCCAACGGTGGGGGAATCGGCGCCTGTGCTGTCGGCGTCGGCGGCGCAGATGCCGTGGATGCCATGGCCGGGTTGACCTGGGAGGTTCTGTATCCGAAACATATCGGGGTCTTGCTGAAAGGTGAATTAAATGGCTGGACCGCCCCCAAAGATATCATTCTTTATCTGGCAGGTGAGCTGACCGTATCCGGCGGCACCAATGCGATTATCGAGTACTTCGGACCCGGGGCCCAAACCATCAGCTGCACGGGCAAAGCGACGATAACCAATATGGGAGCCGAACTGGGTGCCACCACCTCCATGTTCGCGTACGACGATCATATTGCGAAATATCTCGAAGTTACCGGGCGCGGCGAACTGGCGGCTCTGGCCGGAAAAAATATCGATCTGTTGTCTCTGGATGAAGATGTCTTGCAGCATCCGGACAAATATTATGACCGCCTGGTTGAAATCGATCTGTCGAC
>JAFDCJ010000291.1 GCA_019312835.1 Deltaproteobacteria bacterium | reverse complement strand
TCCTCTTTTTATGGTTGAGGCCACATTATACTCGCTGGATGTGACAGATACGGTCACACCCGATAACTTTTTTTATCACTTGGATTAAATGCGTATCCACCATTTGTTATTTGTAATTTATGTGTGTTGTGATTTATTTTAAGATATCGATATAGCGGCAAAGCGAATTCCGCTACATGTTTCGTCTGTACTTGCCCCCCACGTCATACAGTGCCTGGGTGATCTGTCCCAGGCTGCAATAGCGCACGGTATTCATCAACTCGGCAAAGATGTTATCATTCGTCAGCGCCGCCTTCTGCAGGCGCTGCAGTGCTTGAGGTGCTTCATTTTGATGGCGTTTTTTAAAGTCAGCCAGGCGTTTGAGCTGGGACTGTTTTTCTTCTTCGGTGGCCCGGGCCAGTTCGATGGCCTCACTGAACATCTCGCCGGCATCCGGGTCCCGGAAGGTGTTGACGCCGATGATCGGCAGCGCGCCGGTGTGTTTCAGCATTTCGTAGTACAGGGACTCTTCCTGAATCTTGCTGCGCTGGTAGCCGGTTTCCATGGCCCCCAACACGCCGCCGCGCTCGGTGATGCGGTCGAATTCCATTAAAACCGCTTCCTCCACCAGATCGGTCAATTGCTCGAATACAAAGCTGCCCTGATTCATATTTTCATTTCTGGTCAGGCCCCACTCACGATTGATGATAAGCTGGATGGCCAGAGCGCGGCGCACCGATTCGGCCGTGGGAGTGGTGATGGCCTCGTCAAAGGCATTGGTGTGCAGGCTGTTGCAATTGTCGTAGATGGCGCACAGGGCCTGCAGGGTGGTGCGGACGTCGTTGAATTGGATATCCTGGCTGTGCAGCGAGCGGCCCGATGTCTGGATATGATATTTGAGCATCTGGGAGCGATCCGATCCGCTATATTTACGTTTCATGGCAATCGACCAGATACGGCGCGCCACCCGTCCGATGACGTTGTACTCGGGATCAAGACCGTTGGAGAAGAAAAAAGACAGATTGGGGCCGAAGCTGTCGATGGGCATGCCGCGGGACAGATAATACTCAACATAGGTAAATCCGTTGGCCAGGGTCAGGGCCAGCTGGGTAATGGGGTTGGCCCCGGCCTCGGCAATATGATAGCCGGAGATTGAAACCGAATAGAAATTGCGGACATTGTTTTCAATAAAGTATTGTTGAATATCCCCCATCATTTTTAAGGCGAAATCAATGGAAAAGATGCAGGTGTTCTGCCCCTGGTCTTCTTTGAGGATGTCGGCCTGCACCGTGCCACGGACATTGGCCAGGACATCGGCCCGAATCTTTTGATACTGTTCCTCGGAAGGCGCCCTGCCGTTTGCGGCGTTGAACCTGTCTACCTGTTGATCGATGGCGGCATTTAAAAACATCGCCAGAATAATCGGTGCCGGGCCATTGATGGTCATGGAAACGGACGTGTTGGGGGCGCAGAGCTCAAAGCCATCGTAGAGTACTTTCATATCGTCCAGGGTGCAAATGCTCACGCCGGAGGTGCCCACTTTGCCATAGATATCGGGGCGAATATCCGGGTCATACCCATAAAGGGTCGCCGAGTCAAAGGCGGTCGACAGGCGTTTGGCCTCGTAATTGGCCGACAGCATCTTAAATCTGCGATTGGTGCGGGCCGGATCGCCTTCACCGGCAAACATCCGGGTGGGATCCTCGTCCACCCGCTTTAGCGGGAATACACCGGCAGTGAAGGGAAAGCGGCCGGGCACATTTTCTACGCGCATCCAGCGGTAAAGCTCCCCGGGATCCTGGAAGCGGGGCAGGGCGATTTTGGGAATACGGGAATGTGACATGGATTCGGTGAACAGCGGAATGCGGATCTCGCGCTCACGCACCTGGTATACCAGTTCGTCTTTGCCATAGGTCTCACGCAGCAGCTGCCACTCGTCGATACTGTTCAGGGTTTGCGGATCGAGGTCCTTCCGGGCCTTTTGCACCTCGGCCTTGAGCTGCGCCAGCACTTCGGGCAGATCCCCATCAGGGCTGCCGGTGGCCAGCCGGTCGAAGGTTTCCTGCAGATGCCAGAAGGTTCTGAGCTTCTGAGACTGTTGTCGGGTTTTTTGGTGATAGTCGCGAATGGCGTCGGCGATTTCACTCAAATAGCGGGTGCGCTCGGGCGGGATGATAATGGTTTTAGACGAAGATGTCTTTAGCGAGGGCCTGGGCAGCCGTGCGTTAAACCGGATACCGGTTTTATGAGCCACCGTGTCCAGAAGGGCATGGTAAAGGGCCGTAACCCCATCATCATTGAACTTGGACGCGATGGTGCCGAAAACCGGCATGTCTGCCGGGGCCTTATCAAACGCCTTACGGTTGCGTTGGACCTGTTTGCGAACGTCACGCACGGCATCTTCCCCTCCGCGCTTTTCAAATTTATTGACCACCACCAGATCGGCAAAATCAAGCATGTCGATTTTTTCCAGCTGTGATGCTGCGCCGAATTCACTGGTCATCACATAGATGGACGCATCCACCAGGTTGGTGATACTGGAGTCGCCCTGCCCGATACCGGCCGTTTCGGCGATAATCAGATCAAAGCCGGCCGCTTTAACGGCGCTGATGGCGTCGCCTAATACATCCGGGATTTCTGTCTGGGAGTCGCGAGTGGCCAGTGAGCGCAAATACAAGCGCGAACTTCCAATGGCGTTCATCCGAATACGGTCGCCCAGAAGGGCGCCGCCGGTTTTACGTCGGCTGGGATCACAGCTGATGATGGCCACATGGATCTCATCAAGATCATGCAGGATGCGCAAGATAACCTCATCGGTCAAAGAGGATTTTCCCGCCCCGCCGGTACCGGTAATCCCAATTACCGGTATGTGGCGATCACCGATTTTTTGGGCCATTGCCTTACGCAATGCTGCAAGGTGGCCATTTTCCAGGGCTTTGGCCTGCTCGGCGGCCGTGATCAGATTGGCCACCAGGCGTTTGTTTTCGGGTGTCAGGCCCTCAAATGCAAACGGTTCATCCTTAACGGTGGAAAAATCCATTATTTCGACCATGTGGTTGATCATTCCCTGAAGACCCATTCTGGCACCGTCTTCCGGTGAATAAATCTTGGTGATGCCATAGGATTCCAGTTCCTCAATTTCCTCGGGAACGATCACCCCGCCGCCGCCGCCGAAAATTTTGATGTGCGGCGCGCCTCTCTCCTTTAAAAGATCCAGCAGGTATTTGAAAAATTCGAGGTGACCGCCCTGGTAACTGGACACGGCGACGCCCTGCACGTCCTCTTCGATAGCCGCATCAACAATTTCCTGGACGGATCGATTGTGTCCCAGGTGGATAACTTCCACACCGGTATCCTGTAAGATACGGCGCATGATATTGATGGCGGCATCATGGCCGTCGAACAGAGAGGTAGCCGTGACAACGCGGATGTGATTTTGAGGTGAGTAGGCTTCAACTTCTGAGCTCATGCTGACTCCTATGGAATGAATAATGAATAATGACTAATGACAAATTAATGAATTGTGTCTATTTTTAGATTCTTCACGTGGTTAATTATTTATATTTCGACAACTATTTTTCCCCCTTTCGCGCTGTTTTCCTCGATGTGATGAATATCGCAGTTAGTTCTTCAGCCTCTGTCATTAAGGGTTCAACAATATGATTTTTTAGTAGGTTTTCATCAATGATAAATTCTAACCAGAAAATGGACTCATCGGCCTCCTCAATTACGATGCTTAATTTAGATATGAAACTGGCCTTTGACTGTGCAATGCAAGTCGCCCGATAGTTTGAAGCCACTGAAGTGGAGCAGCGAATCAACTGCCTGCGAACATGATTCCCCAATGGTGTCTCCGGCAGAGCCATAGCCAATTTAACACATCGATGGGCGAACTCCTTTGTTCTCTTTTTAAGTTCATCACCTTTCATGCGTTAATCAATTCTGTATAGGTGCAATTCGATTAAAAGATCAATTTAAATCGACAGAATACCTTCATTATTCATTAGACAATAGTCATTAGTCATTATCTTATTTGCTGCACATTTTTAGGATAAATTGCGTTTGTTGGTCAATATAATCATTTAAACTGTAGTGGCGGGCTAAATACCAGCGCCTGAAGGTCCACATGTGCCCCAGGACCACGATGTTGTGGGCGGCCAGTTCAATATGCTCCTCCTTGATTCCCGGCAACTCTCCCGAGGCCGCCAGACGGGCCAGAACTTCCACAAAAAGGCCGGTAATGCGAAGCTCATTTTCAAGCACCCGTTGTTGCCACTGGGCGGGCAGCGACTGGCTTTCCTGGTAGATGAGCAGGATAAAATCACTCATCCGGTGGCAAACGCTGAAATATTCGCGGATGACGCCGGCCAGGGCTTCTCTGCCGGCCGTGGCCCTGGACATGGCCTCGGTGACGCCGCGTTCGACTTCGGCGTGGATGGATTCACACACCATATAAAGGATGTCTTCTTTGGATGCAAAATATTCATACAACGATCCAATGGAAGACCCGGCTGCGTGGGCGATCTGGCGGGTGGTGGTTTTGTGGAATCCTTTGGCGATAAACAGCTGAACCGCGGCGTCCGCGATCTGGCGTCGCCGGCGCTTTACCAGAGAAGGATCTTTGACCTGGGTGGGGATATCCTTTGTCCGGATTGTATCCTGCATAATCTCCTTCGTCCCAGTGGCTGCATGATGCTCTGCTTTTAGCGCCTTGTCGATTTCTGGGCTTTGATCAAGTTACGTTTGGTTTCAGGTGTCAGATGTCAGCAGACAGGTGACAGAACAACAGCGGTAGCAAGACAGCCTCATTGCCCATATTTTAAAGCCGCATTAGGTTGTCGCTTCATTTGTCTTCGCTGGCACGTGGGGTTGTCGATTCTGAACGAGCGCTCACTCGACTTTCATACCATGCTTCATTTTTTCTTGTCAAGGTTTTCCGCCGACAATTTAATATTTATATAACATATTGTAAATATAATTAAAAAATTAAAATTCCATACCTGAACATAAAATTGAGCGTTCCCATAAAGGGGTTGACAAACACCAAGGGATGCAGTAATAAATTGGCTGTTATGACTGAGCGCTCGCTCACTATGGGCAACTAATCTATTTTACAAGGATATTTTGGTTGGTTGTTTTCAAATCCGCCTGAGGCGGATGACAACCGCAACGTCAAAAGCACGGACCTGCTGTTGTCTTTCCCCGCCCACAGGGACGGGAACATCCAAGCCACCTGCTTTGCGGGTGGTCGTTGACTCATCCGTTTTTTAATGCACCCTTCGGGAGGAACCCATGAATGATAAGCTCTTGCTGGTAGAAGAAAGCGCCGGGATTGCAACGCTGACCCTTAACCGGCCTGAAGTTATGAATTCACTGAATTTTACCCTGCTGCGCGCCCTGAGGGATCAGATCGAGTCCTTTCGATTCCGTCGGGATCTGCGGGTGATTATCATTACGGGCAGTGGCCAGAAAGCCTTTTGTTCCGGTGCCGACCTCAAAGAGCGGGCCACCCTGAATCCGGATCAGGTCCGGGAATACATTTATACGATCCGCAATCTTTTTACATCCATCGAAGAGTTGAACAAGCCGGTTATAGCAGCGGTTAACGGAATCGCCTTAGGGGGTGGTACCGAACTGGCCCTGGCCAGCGATATTCGAATCGCCGCGTCGAACGCCAGCATGGGGCTGACCGAAACGCGCCTGGCAATTATTCCCGGTGCCGGCGGCACCCAGCGCCTGCCGCGTCTGATCGGCAAAGGCAAAGCCAAGGAGCTTATTTTTACCGGTCGGCGGGTGGATGCCCGGGAAGCCCTGGACATCGGACTGGTCAATATTGTTTGTGAACTCCAAGATCTGCTGGAAGAGTGCCGTAAAATGGCGGCCATGATATGTGAAACCGGGCCGGTGGCAATTGAACAGGCCAAATATGCCATCAATTACGGTCTGGAGACAGATATCCATACGGGCCTGGCAATCGAATCGAATGCCTACTGGGTCTGTATCCCCACCGAAGACCGTCTCGAGGGACTGGCCGCTTTCAAGGAAAAACGGAAACCGGTGTACCGAGGAAAATGACAAATGACTAATGACTAATGTCTAATGAAGGAATTCTGTCTGTTTTTATTACTTTCCTTATATAAACGACGCAGCGCAGCAACTTCATTCATTATTCAATAGTCATTAGACATTATTCATTATAAAAAGCCGGGATTAACCAATTTTTTATATAGTATTCAAAATGATACGATATAATCTTTAAGCATATACAACTTTGAAAGGAGGCTTTTGACATCATGACCGAATACGATTACTGGAAAATTTTTCCCCGCATGCCGAAAAAAGTAACCATTGGTGATATCACCGTAAGGGATGGATTTCAGCATCTGGAAAAGTT
>JAFDCJ010000290.1 GCA_019312835.1 Deltaproteobacteria bacterium | reverse complement strand
TGCCCGTCGTAATCCAGGACCCTCAGGTCATCGGTTTGCTTGAGGTCCCCCAGGATCACGTTGTAGTGCTGGCCGTAGCGCTGCTTGACATGATCTTCCGGGACCTCGTAGGCGATGTACTTCTTGATGCCTTTCTGCTTTAATTTCTCAGCTAGTTTTGGATCGCCAAGGGATTGATAGGATGTCAGGATCAAAATGGGCCCGGTGCCGGTGAAGAAGATGCCTGCTTTCATGGTATACCTCCTTTCGGATCCCAATTGATTTGGAATCAATCGGGACTAAATAGTAAATCGTAAACAGTGAACAGTTTTTAAGGAGACGGGAAAGCTTTCGGGCAGCCAGGGTAACAGGAGGCCGAACTGGCAGAATGCTTGAAAACCGGCAAGAGAGATAATGAGATGGTATATCGGATATTTGAACCGAAGCGGAGGAAGATCATTACGGGCCGGAAAATAAATCACTTAAGGTTCAGCAATTCATCAGCACCGTCGATTTATTTTTCTGAGCAATGGAGATTTGTACGCAATATATGCGAAAGATCGATTATATGTAAAGCTTTCAACCCTAAAAGTAATGTTGGGTGGCGGGATGTCAAGGTATACGTGTTTCGCGTTGCGGGTTACGGGTTGCGCGTTGCGAGTTGCAGACGCAAGATCAAGAAAAAATAGAAGCGGTTTCAAATTAATGCAGTCAAAAAGCAGGGTCTTTTCAGACCCTGCTTTTGTTATTTAAAAAGAGACCGGCAGCTCCAGCGCATCATCCAGCTCGGGGCGGCCGGTGGGGTTGTCTTTTTTGAAGACCAGGGTTCCCCGGCCGGCGGCGGCGGCGGGTACGTTAAATTTGAGGGTACCCTCGAAAGGAACGAATTCCTTGGTCATCCAGGGGCCCTGGGCGGTGGCGAATCCTTGGGCGATGACGCGGCCCTTGTGATCCTTTAGGATGAGCGGGAAGTCGCCTTCGAAAAACCAGGTCCCCCGCGCCTGGCCCCGGACTCCAAGCGGCGAGCGGATCAGGTCTCCCGCCCGGGGGGATGACACCACGATGAAATCCTGGCGGCAGTTTCCGCCCGGCCACACCTGCACCAGCCGGGTGGCGTAAAAGGCGGCACTGTAGTCGGCCCCGAACCCTTCCGAGGGTGCCGGGGCGGGGTGACCGGCCAGGGCCATAAAGAGCGAGTCGTAAGCCCTGGCCCGCGGCAGTGCTTTACGGTAGGCCGCTGCAATTTGGCGCAAGGCCGGTGAAACCCCCAGGAGCCAGTACTCGGTCGTTTCGGAGCACGGCAGAAAGGACCGCACTTCATGACCGATGGTGATCCAGCCTTTCAGCACCTGCTCTTCGGCCTTATCGAATCCCACCGGGCTCAGTTTGCCCCGGGCCATCTTCAGCTCCACGGACGTGCGGATCGAAGGCGGCGCACTCATGGGCTCGCCGGGCCGGCGGTCCAGATAACGGGCGATCAAGACCCCGTTGCGAAACTCCACCATCTGGACGAGGATGCGATCGCCCAGCAGATAGCCGGTCGTCCCCCGGTAAAGGTCGTTCTCGTTGATGGCGGCGGCGATGTAGTAGAAGGTACCGGAGCCGCCGGCATCGTAGACGATGACCACCACCGCGTCTTCATCCCCGTCATTGTCAAGATCGACATGCAGCGGCCCGCCGAACACGGTGGCCCTGATCATGATGGCCGAACCGGGGGCGGCCTCTGCCAGGAAACGCCCGTTGACCAGGGGCACGGACAGGTCCTCGATGGTATAGGCGGTATTCAAGGGATCGGGCCCCGGTGGCGGCTCAACGACCGTTTGCGGTCCGCCGGCGCAGGCACTGCCGATGACAGCCGCCAGCAACAACAATAAAAGCCGTGCAAAATCTTTGATCATGATCCAATCGTCCTAGGCTGCGCGCATTTTGGGCGGCAGGATGAATACCCGGCGCAGTCCCTCCTTTAGCGAGATGGCCTCTTCCGGGCAAAACCGGGAGCAAACCCCGCAGCCCAGGCAGGCATTTTCATCCCGCCGGGCCACATCATCGGCATCGAGGGCAATGGCGTCGGTGGGGCACCATTCCACGCAGGTGCCGCAGCCGGTGCAGGCGTCTTCATCGATCACCGCCAGGTGATAGGTGGAATTGATCATCGGCAGGGTGCCGCTGCGCCACAGCTCCAGGGTATCGCAGCAGTCCTTGCAGCAGTTGCAGATGCTGGTTTCGGGGCTGGTCTCCCGGGATCCCGGGTGAAAAGCCTTGTGGATCAACCCGGCGTCCTCGGCCTCCTGCATGATCTTTAACGCTTCTTCTTTGCTGATTTTTCTGGCAAACCCCTGGGCCGCAGTGTGGCGGGCCGATTTGCCGAAGGTAAAGCAGTTCAAGGTGGGCGCGTCGGTGTCGCAGGCGTCCCCCAGCAGGCCGCGGCGCTGGCGGCAAAAGCAGTGCCCGACCGCGATGTCGTCAAACTTGTTGATGATGTCCGCGACGCTCTGGCTGGGCAGAATGAATTCTTCGGGGACTTCCAGGCTCTTGTCCACCGGAATGATCTTGATCGGCCGGCCGCTTTCGGTCACCCGGGCGGGCACGGTGCGGTCTGCGGCCGGCGCTTCCTTAAACAGCGGCATCAGGGCATCATAATTGCCCTGGATCTCGGCGCGCAGCTCTTTGAGCAGGTCTTCGAACAGCCGCGCCAGGTGTTTTTCCGCCTCGCTGCCGGTCAGCGGCACCATGAATTTGTACTCCATGACCCCCACCAGCATCAGCGGCAAAAGCCGGTAGATCATCACCCCGGCAGAGCTCGGCTGGTTGAAGACCAGCCCTTTTTGCGCCAGGCTGGTGGCCAGCTGATCGACCTTGTCGGCCGCAAACCCGCTGGAGGCCACGAGCTGATCCAGCGTCTGGGAGGGCTGATCGCGAAAAGCGTCTATCAGATCGAGTTCCCCGGCACTGTCCCCGACGACGGCCTTCACGATGGCGACGGCCGTGTCGCTGACCGGAAACTGAATCAGGCCCTGTTTGCAGATCACCTCTGCTGCTTTTTTGAATTTGTCGTTTTTCCCCACAAAAACCTCCTGTTTCTCTTTGCGGTTGAATGTTTTATTTTGGGGCCAGGCGATTCCAACAGTTGGAGGCCTGAGGTTTGAGGCTGGAGGCTGAAATTCAGAGTGTTCAGCCTCAAACCTCCAACCTCACACCTCACACCACCGCAGGCGCCCGCCTATTACCCATTACCTCTTACCTATTGTTTATCTCAAATCAGCCCTCCAGGTCAATGCCCGATAGGTTATGGGCGATATTTACCGCCAGGTGGGTCAGACCCTTAATTCCTGTCCAGGATCCAGAGCCAGAAGGCGTTGGTCAGGTGGTGAAAAAAGAGCCCCATAATGATCGGCAGGTAGGTCAGGGGGGAAAAATTCAGCACCGCGATGGCAAATACCAGCTGGATGTTGCGCGATGAACAGATAAAGGGCAGGGTCTTCTTCAGCTCGGCATTGCCCCGGAGCCACCCAACGGCGTACCCGATGCCGCCGTGGATCAAATAAATGGCCAGAATCAAGGCCGCCAGCCAGATTGAATCGGCACTCCAGACCAGCTGATCGGCCACTTTGCCGATCGAGGTCACAACGACACCGAACAGCAACAGCAGCGTGGCAATTTTTGATATATTTTTGTGCCTGATCAACCAGTGCTGGTGCAGAAGATGGACCACGGTCTGGCTCAGGATATACGGCAACAACACCAGCAGGGCCATCTGGCCCAGCAAGTGGTACGGTTCTGTTTCCAGCTGGACGACGTCTGCCAGCACAACTTCCAGAAGCGCCGGAATATAAAATATGGAGCAAAAGGTTATGAAAAAAAAATTGCTCAACACCAGCTGATAGCTGCTGCCTTTGATGTAGCGGCCCAGAATCAGGGTTGTAATCCCGGTGGGCGAGCAGGCCACCAGCAGCAGCCCGGTACGGTAAGGCGGGGGCAAACCAACCGAGAGGACATAGTATACCAGTCCGGGGATGGCGGCGGCGGACAAGAAAAGTGTCACCAGCAATACCCAGGCATGGGACTGCCGCAATTCAATTTTCACATCCAGAAAATTAAAAAACAGCATGATCCCGATCATGTGCGGGATATAGACCGAATAGCTCCCCGCTTGCGGCAGGGCAAGCCCGATGATAAACGCCAGTATGATGGTCAGGCTAAAGGTCAGAACCACTTTTCTTCCCAACTAGAGTCGCCGGACCAGGACCGACGGTTGCTTTCAAATGGAATGGAATGGATTCGATTTTTATAACTACATTTAGACAGGATTAACAGGATTTTTAGGATTATTTTATTTATCCTAACTTTCCAGAAGAAAGTTAGGATACTCAATCCGCCTGCGGCGGAAAACAAACCTCAATGACCACGCCATGTTTCCCAGGCTTTGGACTACCCATCAAGAAGATACAGGCACGAACCATCTCGCCGGAGGCGATGGGGTTTGACCATTTTCATCTGGAAAATGGTCAAAAAAAGATCCAATCAATCCTGTTAATCCTGTCTACTAGTTATTTTTAAGATAGAATCCATTCCATAATGTAAAAAAATTCTGCTTTTGCCCTTACCGGAAAGACGCCGCCTCGGGGAAGCCGTGGCGCTGGGCGAGTTTTTCGAACATCTGGGCCATCCCGACCCCCAGCGAGAAAACCGAGCCGATGTCCAGATTGTCGTCGGCGACTTTATCGAAAAAAAGATTGAGGCTGGATGCCAGCCCGTCCTCGGGCTTCCAGTAGCATATCATCATCGGGACCCGCGGCAGCGGGTGCAACACCACCGAGATGTCGGATTCGAACTGCTCTTCCACCTGCTTGCCGCTGAAGATGTGAACCAGGTCGTCGAACAGATCGGTATAGGTGTCGGCCACCTTTTTCATGGCGGCTTCACAGCGTTTTTGAAACAGGGGGTAGCGCGCCATGCCGTTTTTTAACTCCCGAAAGGACATCCAGTCGCCTGAAGCCGGCCGGCCCCGGCCGTTCAGAATATAGCTGATAAACGGAACGGCGACCCAGGGATTGACGTGAATATCCGCGTAAAGCTTGCCCCGGGTATCGACGCTGAAATTCTTGCCCAGAACTTTCAGCGTCAGCCGGTCGCCTGCAAAATCGGCCCCGATTCTTTCAGCAGCCGCGGCCAGATCGATTTCAGCGATCCTGGCCTGCATCTTGCCCAGCGTCTCCAGCCCCTCTTCAAAGGCACTGCCGCTTTCAGTGTCATCACTGAAACGCGCCCGGTCCTCCGGCTTGATCCTGGGGCACCGGTCGAGTTGCTTTCTGCCGGTGAACACCGCACCGGCAAAAGCCAGACAGGTTTTCTCGCCGCACTCGCGGCAATTGGATTTGTCCAGCAGCTGAAAGATTTCCATGGCACTTTTGGGACGGGGCATCGGCATTTATCCTTTTTGCCCAGGGGCGGGCGCTAAAATTCATAATAACCAAGATTCAAGATTTAAGGTACAAATGATGTCAGGGTTTGTCAACGCCCCCTGGGGCCACAGTGTCTCAGCATCAGGCGCTATTCATAAACGATGGGTTGATTTGGGAACTTATTGATATTACGTAATGGGGTACAATTCCCGCTTGACAGGAGAAACAATCAGCGGGTGGATCTTTAGCAGGCTGATGATCGGAGGTCGATGTGAAACGCAGTATCAAAATCATTCTAATTATCATCG
>JAFDCJ010000289.1 GCA_019312835.1 Deltaproteobacteria bacterium | reverse complement strand
GGCCTCGGCTTGCGGTTTTTGACGGTCCAGTGTGCAGATGTTGCCGTTCAGTAGTATGAGATCCGGTGCAGCGTCGTTTCGGGTCATAACAAGAAGCCTTTCTGGAATGGATCCTTTGCATCGATGATAAATTCGTGTATGCCGGTGATATGAGCGGCACCACGGACTTCGGCAACAACCGCCTTTGTATCCCCCAGCCGGATTTTTTCGACCAGCCGACCCTCAAAAGTCGTGCCCAGCGGGCTGGTGTTGGTGAAGGTATCGTCAAAGCCGAATTGGCCGCGGTGATGCAGCAGCGTCATCTTTGCCGCCGTGCCGGTGCCGCACGGCGAGCGATCCATGTGGCCCTCGCCCAAGATGACGATGCTCTTGCCCTGGCCCTGATCGTCCAACGCCGGATCATAAAATTCGGTGACATCCACCGTGCGTACCTCAGGCCGGGTAGGGTGCCGCACGGTCAACTGTTCATTGGCGGCTTGAATCAGCTGCATGCCCAAATCACGGAAACGCGACCAATTTGAGGGGCTGAAGTCCAGACCGATCTGATCGGCTGAAACCATCACAAAGAACCCCCCCACACACACGGTGGCCACCGCCAATTGACCAACCTCGGGAATGATTAGGGTTTCATTGTCGCTGTAAACAAACGAAGGCACCATGCGGATGGCAACCGATTCGACCCGGCCGTCGTGCATAAAAGCCGTTGCCTGCATGGGCCCGGAAGGGGTATCAACCATCACCTGCAGATCGTCGTCGGCTGCATCAATTTCACCGGCATCGATCAGGGTCATGACCGCCCCCATGGTAGCATGACCGCACAGATACGGATAGCGGCGTGCGTCCATGTAGATCAAACCAAAATGGGCACCGTCCGATACGGGTTCGGTGACACAGGCGACAAACATGTCGCGATGACCGCGTGGTTCGCGGGTCAGCAGCAGGCGAATGTGATCACGGTGTCTCATGAAAAATTCGCGTTTGGCCTGCATGGTTTCGCCCGGCACGGAACCGATCCCGCCGACAATCAGGCGGGCCGGCTCGCCGGCGATGTGCAAATCAATGGTGATGATTCGCTCCGGGTAATTGTCTTTGAGCGGTTTCAACATGTGCGAAAATTCCATTTCTCATCCTATTCCGGATAAACCATAAAATGCCTCAAGTTGTCGAGAGCATTCCTCATCTTTAAGCAATTTGCAATTGAAGGCATTTCTTGAGGCGGGCTAAATGGCAGGTTATTCAGTCAATGTCGCTCCTTAAGCAGTTTAATCTGTCCGCAGCAAGCCACAATGCCGGGGCGCCACGTGAACCCGGATTCTTTCCCCTTTTTTAAACGGTGTCAATTTGGCGATGCCGATGACATGCACCCTCGTGCCGCTATCCAACTCCACAAAATAGCTGACCTCGCCGCCCATGTAGCTGCGGTCTTTGATCGTGCCGTTAAAGCTGTTCATTTCGGGTTCAGGGGGTGCTTCGTCCGGATAGGTCAGCTCGAATTTTTGAGCGCGGACGACCAGCTCGACCGGCTCTCCATCTACCCAATCACCCGGATGCCTAACCCTGAATTCATTGCCATCCCGCAATTTGACGCTTACCGTTTCAGCGTTTACGCCCGAAATGACACCGCCGAAGAAATTGGAATGCCCCAGAAAGTCCGAGACAAAATGGTTGCGGGGATAGTTGTAGACTTCCTCGGGGCTGCCCTCCTGTTGCTTGAGACCGTCATTCATCACGATAATTTTATCGGACATGGAAAGCGCTTCACGCTGATCGTGGGTTACAAAGATGGTTGTAACGCCGAGCAACTGCTGCAGGTTGTCGATTTCCCGACGCATCTCCTCACGAAGGTTCTCGTCTAAGGCCGACAACGGCTCATCCATTAAAAGGACATCGGGCTCGATGACAATGGCACGCGCCATGGCGATGCGCTGCTGCTGCCCGCCGGATAGCTGTGAGGGCATGCGGCCCTCAACACCGGGAAGCCGAACCATTTCCAGCGCCTTTTTGACTTTTGTTTTCATCTCGCTTTTAGAGACATCGCGGTATTTGAGTCCAAAAGCGACATTGTCGAAAATCGTCTTGTGCGGAAAAAGGGCATAGTTTTGAAAAATCATCCCCAGATTACGTTTGTGAATGGGGACATCGTTAACCCGTTTGCCTTTGATGTAGATATCGCCTTCGGTGGGTGCCTCCAGACCGGCAACCATTCTTAAAATCGTGGTTTTGCCACAACCGGACGGCCCGAGAAGCGTCACCAGTGTGCCTTCCTCGATATCAAGGTCCATCTTTTCTACGGCAACGACCTTGCCGAATCGTTTGTATACCCCTTTTAACTGAACCGCAGGGGAAGTCGACTTCTCATCCACGGTCTACCTTCTTTCAGTATGATTGAATGACCGGCCGCCCGCAACGGGCGGCCGGTGCTATCATTGGATTATCCACCCGCTTTGATCCGATCCCACTTTTCAGCAAAATCAACCTGGTGCGCGTTCCAGAAAGCCGGATCGGCAAACAGGTACCCTTCCAGTTTGCCGGTCGGATCAAAAGCCGGCAGCTTCTTGACTTCATCAGGCATGGGAACCTTGGTCGGATCCAGGCTCGACGGATATTTTTGCCCGACCGCCACTGCAATGGC
>JAFDCJ010000288.1 GCA_019312835.1 Deltaproteobacteria bacterium | reverse complement strand
GCTGTGTTTGCCGGATCGCTGATGATACAACGCCTGGCATTACATAATTTTCGGGTGTCCGGGCTGCTCGAAGAAAAGTCACACGAGCTTGAAAATACGTTAGAGCTGCTCAAGACCATGTTCGGTCGCTATCTTTCGACCGAGGTGATGGCGTCGCTCATCGAAAACCCGTCCGCGCTGGAGCTAGGAGGTGAAAAACGCCGGGTTACCATCATGATGACCGATCTGAGGGGCTTCACCGCCGTTGCAGAGCGTCTCAAACCGGAGCAGGTGGTTCAGATGCTCAATTCTTACTTTGAAGTAATGGTCGAAGTAGTCCTCAAATACCAGGGCACCATCAATGAAATCATCGGCGACGCGCTTCTGATTATCTTCGGTGCGCCGCAGGAAATGCCGGATCGGGCGCAGCGGGCGATTGCCTGCGCCATTGAGATGCAAAACGCGATGGCTGAGGTTAACGAACAAAATCGTGCCCAGGGTTTGCCCGAGTTGGAGATGGGAATCGGCCTCAACGAGACCGAGGTGATTGTCGGCAACATCGGTTCGAGCAAAAGAAGCAAATATACGGTGGTCGGCAGCGGCGTAAATATGACCAGCCGTATCGAATCATACAGCGTCGGTGGCCAGGTCCTGATTTCGGACTCGGTGCTCGAAAAAGCTGCAGATGTATTGCGAATTGATAATCAGCGCGAGGTTTTTCCCAAAGGCGCCGCGACTCCGCTAAAGATCTACGAAGTCGGCGGCATTGCCGGGCAGTACAACATTACCCTGGAGGGAAAAGATACGCCCCTTGTCACCCTGATTCGCCAAATCCCGGTAAAATACACGGTGCTTGAAGGCAAAACCGTCGGCAGGGTGGACCTTGAAGGCTCCGTGCTCCGGCTTTCTCACAAGAGCGCCGAAATTTCCATCGATGAACCGGCAAAAATACTCAGCAACCTCAAGATGAATTTGATCGATGTTGACGAAAAACTGGCGGCCAGGGATTTTTACGGAAAAGTCCTCGAGCACCCGGGACAAAATGGACAGATCCATTTGATCCGCTTTACTTCGGTGCCATCAGCGGTGGATGCCTATTTCCAGTCCCACCGGCAACACGCCGATAAGCTCACTAAAGCGGTTATCGATTGATATGGGGATACGCAGATGTCAAGTTTTCGCAGCACCCTTGGCCGGATGTTGATAAAGCATTATCTGGCGCCAAATTTCCACGCCCAAAAGACCATTGGTGCACAACGAAAGGCACTGGAAAAGCTGACAAAATGGGCGGTCCTTCCGTCAGGGACCAGGATCGATGAAGTTCAAATCAAGGGGCTTTCGGCTGAATGGGTTTCCGGACGCGATGTTGCTGAAGATACCGTCGTTCTATTTCTTCATGGCGGTGGCTATAGTACCGGTTCGACCGGCACCCACCGGGAACTGGCCGCCCATATTTCCGATGCAGGCTGTGCCAGGGTTTTGCTCCCGGACTATCGCCTTGCGCCGGAAAACCCCTTCCCGGCTGCTTTGGAAGATGCCCTGTCAGTCTATCGCTGGCTGCTGGCCAATGGCTATTCAAATGAACATATTTCAATAGCGGGTGATTCCGCCGGCGGGGGACTGGCCATCGCCACATCGATTGCGCTGCGGGATGAAGGCGATCCTGCGCCTTCCTCAATTGCCTGCATTTCGCCCTGGACGGATTTGGCGATGTCCGGTGAGTCGATCAAAACTCATGCCGGAATCGACCCGATGCTAAAGCATGCAACGCTGCAGCTGATGGCATCACATTATTGCGCCCTGAATGATCCCCGCACCCCTCTGATTTCACCGCTGTATGCAAACCTGAGAGGGCTTTCGCCCCTTCTTTGCCAGGTCGGCTCCGATGAAATTTTATTGGATGATGCCATCCGCATCGTGGCAAAAGCGAAAAATGAGGGGGTGGATGCAACCCTGAAGATCCATGACCGGATGTGGCATGTGTGGCATATGACCGCCCGGATTGTGCCCGAGGCTCAAAAAGCGGTCACGGAGTTTGGTTCTTTTATCCGTAATCATTTCACGAATTGATTTTAACTATGCAGGAGCAGATTATGGCCGAAAGACCCAGCGGTATTCGGTACCTCCCCGGCAAACGCGACCTTCTGGTTATTTCCCCTCACAGCCCGGTCATCGACGGGGTGTTTGAAAACGATGCGCGCACCGGCATCATTGCCGAACATGTCCAAAACGCCCTGGACTGTCATGCCATCATCAACGACCTTTTTTTCAAGCCCAAGGGGCCGATCAAAAAAAGCTTTGAAAACTATTTTCTCGATCTTTACCGGCTGGACCATTCCACAAAGGTCTCCGGATATCTCAGCCGCATCGAAACGATCGTCAAAGCGGGCGCGAAGACGCATGTCCTTTGGGTTCATGGGATCACCGACGATGTCGCCGTCGCCCAGGGGCAGGAGCACAGGTCCCTCGGGCTGTTCGATCAAGCCCCTGAGCGGCTGCAGGCCCTGATCGGCTACGGACAGGGCGGGGATCCCAAAACCGGCGAAACCGAAAGCCGCTATACGGCTCGCCAGAAAACCGTGGAAACCTTTCGCGACCACCTGTGTGCCGCCGGGCTGACCACCCTGCTCACCCACCCGGAAGGGTCCAACTACCGTGGCCGCGACGCCAAACGCCTCAACCAGTGGTTCAATCAGCTGGGCTATGGTTTTGACCGGGTCGAATCCATGCACCTTGAACTCCGGGAAAAGGGGGTGCGCGACACCGAGGCCAATGCGGTCAAAACGGCCGGAGTCATCGCCAAGGCCCTGAGTTTGCTCATGCAAACCGGATCCGGACCGGGATAAAAGGCCGGGAAGTAGAGCGCTGGGAAATATGGAGACGGTCATGAAAATATGGCGATCGCTTTTGTTTCACCATTTATAGATGCCCGGTGGACCCGAAATCAAACCAGCGGTGGGTTTCTTCAATCAATTTTTCATGATCAACCTTGAGGTGATCATACATTCTGGCATTATCGATGGCAATGCCTCCCATGTCGGACAATCCGCATATGAATTCGCATTCGTCTTTGGAAAAATCCCGCCGCTCTGAAGTATATATTCTCAATACCCCGATAATCTGATTTTTCACTGAAATCGGGACGGACAGTATGGAGGCGATTCCCTCGCTTTGGGCTGCTTCAGGATACTGGACCCTTGGATCATTGACAGCATCGGGGATTACTGCAATTTGACCGTCCAGTGTTTCTGCGATGCTTCTGTCAGCATCCAGCGAACCTTTTTGCAAATACGCCTCACTCAGTCCGTGGGCGGCACTTACCTCCAGCGTGTTTTGCGCCCTGTCCCATAGAAAAACAGTGCAGGCTTTGACCTCGAGCGCGGCAACGATATTTTCGGCGATCAGTTTTAACACTTCCCTCAGGTCCAGGCTGGAGTTCACCACTTTGCAAACATCTCTAAATAGTTTGAAATAGCTTATTTCTCTGGTTTGCATACGCTCCTCCTTTCCCCACAAAAAAAGCCAAGTCATCCCTGCGAGGGCGACTCAGCTTTTTATTTAAGACCGGTTGCATTCTGTTCTCCTTCCAACAGGATGCGGTTGTCTATCAGGCCAAGTATACTATTAATTTAAAGCCATGGTAAAGGCTCCATGCCGATTCAATAGCAGATCCGGCTGTGAAAAGTCAACGCAATTCGGCTGCCGGCTGCCGAGGAAACCGATGATGGAAACAACTCGATGGATCCATAAATGTATTTTTTATTATCCATTATTGACGATGGCCGTATTCATTTGGGAAGGAAAAGCTAATCGTTCATGGTGTAGGTTTCCTTAAGGCTGAGAACCTGCTTTTCCCAAATCCGGTTGAAGCGCTTCGGATTTACCGCCGGCTTCCTGATGATTTGCATGCAGATGTCCATCTGCCCCGGTGTGCTGCTGGTCTTGGAGTAAAGCTGCAGGGCGAACTTGGAAAAATCCCGCACCATGAAATCGAAGATCTGGTCCATCAGGTCGTCTTCCACCGCATCGATTTTGGCTTTTTCGATAAGCAGCTGGCCGTAGGCCACCAGGGTGAAGAGTTCCCCCAGGTTGAGCAGGAAATCGATGTCCTTGATCTGATCCTTATCCGGGGTGGCGCTCATCAGCAGTTGCGCCAACAGGGCAATCTGCTCCTTGAATATTCGGATATTGGGAAGATCCAGGCTATTGTAGGCGATGTTGTAGTCGTGAAACTGGATTTTGCCCAGTCCCCGGGTCGGCCCCTGGTTGAACAGAAACTCGTCGTGACCCGGTAGGTCCACCTTCCCGATTTCCGGAAACTCGCCGGGATTGAAGAAGTAGTTGGCCATGAACTTGACGATCAGGGCCATGTTTACATGGACGGTGCCCTCCAGTTTCGGCAGGGCGCGGATATCACTGGCCGCCATCTCGAAGTAGGTGTCCTTTTCAAAGCCCTTGGCGGCAATTACGTCCCACAGCAGGTTGATCACCTCCTCGCCCTGGGTGGTCACTTTCATCTTCACCATGGGGTTGTAGAGCAGATAGCGCCGGTCGTCGGCCGAAGCGCTACGCATATAGTCCGCCGCCCGCGAGGCAAACATGCGCATGGCGCACAGCCGGGTATAGGCATCCACGAACAGCTGGCGGATATGGGGAAAATCGATCACATAGTGCTTGAAAAGAAATCGGCCGGCGGCATGGTTGATGGCTTCGTAAAAAGCGTGGGTGCAGATGCCGATGGAGGCCCAGCCCAGGTTATACTTGCCCACATTGATCGTGTTCAGGGAGGAATCCCAGGCCTCGCTGCCCGTTGTGAGGATGTCGTCGTCGGTCAGGGGGTAGCCGTGCAGGGCATACTCGGAAACATACATTTGGGAATTGACCACGTTCTGGACGCACTCGTAGTTTTCGTGCTTGGAATCCACCACGAAAAAGACGAAATCATCGGTTTCGGAATTTTTGGCAAAGGTGGAGACCAGGGCCGCCTCGTTGCCGTTGCCGATGTAATATTTACCGCCGTCGGCCCGATACTGGCCGTCACCCAGCGGTGTCAATGCCATATCGCTGGCGTACAGGTCCGCACCGTGCTCTTTTTCCGATAGGCCGAAGGCAAAGATGCCGCCCGCTTCCAACAGCCGGGCCGTCTTTTGCTTGACCGCTTCATTTTTGCCCATCCAGATGGGGCCCAGGCCCAGGATGGTGACCTGCCAGGCGTACCAGTGCGCCAGGCTGTAGAAGCTGAGGATCTCGTTGAAGTCCATATTCCGAAACGTGTCCCACCGGCATTCCTCCCCGCCGTATTGGGGCGGGGTCAGCAGGGTGTAGAAGATCCCTTCCTTTTTGAGGAACTGAAGGAAATCATCGTACCAGACCCGTTCGTGGTGCTCCTCCTTGAGCCGTTTCTTACCCTTGGTTTCAAAAAAATCGATGGTCTTTTGCATGATCACCCGGGATCGTTGATCCAGGTGTTCGAACTGCGCCGTTTTCGGATTAAACAGCATAGGTGCTCCTCCTTGCATCTTTTGTTTAGCGTACATGCAAATTCAGTGCAGATGGTTATCCGGAAAATGAATACCGGTCATGCGGGCCATGGTAGCATGATCCATCTGTCTTTTCAAAAGATATGAAAATTTTTGGCAGAATAGGTAAACAGCCCTGTTTTCGGGTAGAGCCCTTGTGGTCCGGCATTCACCGTCGTCAGCCCCCGGCTCACTCCAAAGTAGCCTGCCGGCATCCCGGCCTGCAAGCTTTCCAGCTGTTTGATATAATTATTATTTAATTAATAAATTTAGACTGTTAAAGGAAAAAACTTTCCTTCAGCATTTACTGAAACCGACTTATCTGCTATGCTTTCTATTTTGGAATGTCCGATGATCTAACAATGTAACGATTCAAGTATTGGACGTATCAACTTACCATGGGCTTTAATTACGGCTTCAGCCACGGCATTTCGGAATTCTTTGTCTATGGTGAAGACGGTTTCGATGAAATTCGTCCCGGGGTAGAGGCCTATCTCAACGATCCCCGCTGGCATTATGGCAAGATGCCGATGTTGGGCAGCTGGATGGGCCGCAAGCTTGGCGTCTTATCATGGGAAGAAATCCAATCTCTGGTCGATGCTACCGTCAAAAGGGTCAAACCTCCCCGGGTGGCATTGCACTATGAGTCGGAAAT
>JAFDCJ010000287.1 GCA_019312835.1 Deltaproteobacteria bacterium | reverse complement strand
GGAAGCCCATGTGAAGCTAAGACCGGTTGAGTTCGGCACCGAAGGCGTCTATCTGTGCGGCCTGGCGCACTATCCCAAACACATACCGGAATCCATCAATCAGGCCTATGGGGCCGCCAGTCGTGCCTTGACGCTGCTGTCGCACGACACCGTCACCGTCTCGGGCTCGGTTTGCCAGGTCAAAGAAAACGATTGTGTATCGTGCGGCGCGTGCATTACAGCCTGTTCGTACGGGGCCATCGATTTTCGGCAAACCCCGCAGGGCAGAAAAGCCTGGGTCAATCCGGTCCTTTGTAAAGGCGACGGTGTTTGCAGCACAAAATGCCCCACAAGTGCGATTTTTCTGAAACACTTTACCGATGATGACCTTTTGAGCCAGATTGATGCAGCGTTATTAGCGGAAGAGGTCAATTAATAAAAGGAGAAAATTTCGAATGAGTACAGGTCATACGTTCAAACCCAAGGTACTCGGTTTTGTATGTCATTGGTGAGCATACGGCGCGGCTGACATGGCTGGAGTTTCCAGACTGCAATATTCTACTGATATCAGACTTATTCGCGTTATGTGTTCCGGCAGAGTCGACCTGGAATTCATCCTGCGCGCCTTCTCGAATGGGGCCGACGGGGTGTTCATCGGCGGCTGCCGTCTGAATGAATGCAATTATATTACTCACGGCAATTACGACGCCCTGGGCAATGCCCTTTTGTTTAAAAAAATAATGCAGCACATCGGGCTTAATCCGGAAAGATTGCGGATCGAGTTCATGTCATCCGGCGATGGCATTATTCTTGCCGAAGTCATCAACAAATTTTGCCAGGAGGTAAAGGACTTCGGTCCCCTGGGCAAAAGCGAAGATATAGATGGAAACGGGCTGAAATTCAGCTTTGAAGCAGTTAAAAAGCTGCTTCCCTATCTCAAGCTGGTGGAAAGAGAGCGGCTGAGGGTTCCGACAAAATCGGAGGAGGCCTACAGGGAATTTTTTAGCAGTGATGATGTCAATCGGCTGTTTAGTGAACTGGTCCTGGATAAATTGGCCATCAGCCAGATTATGCTGCTCTTGCGGGAAAAGCCGCTGTCCACCAGCGAGATTTCTGCGACGTTAGGCTTAAACCCGTCGGAGATTTCAAAGCATATGAATAACTCATCGCGGCACGGTTTGGTTCGGTTCGATCAAAGCCAAAAGCGCTATGCGCTGGCTTAAAGTGGAAGAGGCCGCAGTTAACCAGAGCAACACGGGAGAATAGGATAGCGGAGATGGATATCGATAGAGTCGATCAGATCATTGATAAGCACCGGGCAGAAGCCAGCTCGCTGATCCAGGTATTGCTGGAGATTCAAAGTGAAAATAACTGGCTGCCCAAGGAAGCCCTGGAGAGGGTCAGCGAGAGATTGGAAGTCCCTTTAGCACGGATACAGCATGTGGCCACCTTCTATAAAGCCTTTAGTCTGGTTCCGAAAGGGAAACATCAAATTCACATCTGTATGGGAACTGCCTGTCATGTGCGGGGCGCCACACGTGTCCTCGACACGGTGCAGGACCTGACGGGGATTAAACCGGGTGAAACGGATTTGGATCTGAAATTCAGCCTTGAAACGGTTAACTGTCTCGGCTGCTGTGCCCTGGGACCGGTGATGGAAATCGATGGGAAAACCCATGGCAAGATGGCACCGGGTGAGACCGCAGACGTTTTAGAAAGCTACGAGTAGGGAAATATTATGCCGCGGATTAATTCATCATCTGAATTGAAAAAATTAAGGGAAGCTATCCTGGCGAGCAGGGATCAGAGGAAGCCCTGTATAACCCTGTGTTCCGGATCTGCCTGCCAGGCGACCGGCAGTGGTGACGTCGCTGCCGGCATTGAAGCCGAGATTGAAAAACAGGGACTGGGAGGAAAGGTAGAGGTCCGCAAGACGGGTTGTCACGGATTTTGCGAGAGGGGCCCGATTATTGTCAATCATCCGGAGGAAAGCTGCTATTTCCAGATAACGCCTGAGGATGTGCCCGAAATTGTATCCCAGGCCGGCAATGGCAATAAGGTCGTCGACCGCCTGCTTTATACCGACCCCGAAACGGATGAGAAGATAACGTTCGAATCGGAAATTCCCTTTTACAAGCATCAGGAACGGCTCGTTTTCGGCTCCAACGGCAGCATCGATCCCAAGAGCATCGATGACTACCTGGCAATTGGCGGGTATGCTGCCCTGGAAAAAGCGCTGTTCAAGATGAAATCCGAGGATGTATTGGAAGAAGTCAAAAAGTCCAACCTGCGGGGCCGGGGCGGTGGCGGCTTCCCGACCGGCAGGAAATGGGAAGAATCCCGTAAGGCCCCCGGAGACATAAAATATGTCATTGTCAACGCGGATGAGGGCGACCCCGGCGCTTATATGGACAGGAGCCTGCTTGAAGGCAATCCCCACGCCGTCCTCGAGGGCCTGATGATCGGCGCCTATGCCATCGGCTCCAAAGAAGGCTATGTCTACGTCCGTCAGGAATACCCCCTGGCGGTCGAGAACCTGGCCATCGCCATCGAGCAGGCCGAAGAGTATGGTTTTTTGGGGGAAAATATTCTTGGCTCGGGATTTAATTTCAGGGTTATCGTACATAAAGGCGCCGGCGCATTTGTCTGCGGTGAATCGAGCGCCCTGATGACGGCCCTGGAAGGCCGGACCGGCGAGCCCCGACCGAAATATATCCACACCGCGGTCAAGGGGGTTTGGGACAACCCCAGCGTTTTGAATAATGTCGAGACCTGGGCCAATGTTCCGCTGATCATCAATAAAGGTGCGGACTGGTTTACCCGGATAGGAACCGAAAAGAGCAAGGGCACGAAAATTTTCTCCCTGGTCGGCAAGATTACCAATACCGGCCTGGTGGAAGTGCCCATGGGCATGACCCTAAGAGATATTATCTACAAAATAGGCGGCGGCATCCCTGGCGGCAAGAAATTCAAGGCGGTGCAGACCGGCGGGCCGTCGGGCGGATGCATTCCTGAAAAATTGCTGGATCTGCAGGTTGGTTTTGATGAGCTGACCAAGGCCGGCTCGATGATGGGTTCCGGCGGGATGATCGTGATGGATGAAGATACCTGCATGGTGGACGTTGCCCGGTATTTCATCGAGTTTCTCACGGATGAATCCTGCGGCAAATGCGTGCCCTGCCGCGAAGGCCTGCGGCAGATGCTTAAGATCCTTACCAACATCACCAAGGGCAAGGGCACCCAGGGCGACATCGAGCTGCTGGAGGAACTCAGCGAGGTGGCCAAGGAGGCCTGCCTGTGTGCCCTGGGTACGAGTGCCCCCAACCCGTTTTTGAGCACGGTACGCTATTTCAGGGATGAGTATGAGGCCCACATCAAGGAGAAGAGATGCCCGGCCTTGTCCTGCAAGGAGCTAACCGCCTATCATATCGACCCGGCCAAATGCCAGGCCTGCATGATCTGCGCCCGCAAGTGTCCGGTAGATGCCATCGACGGCGGCAAAAAGACGATTCACATCATCGACCAGGAGAAATGCACCCGGTGCGGAACCTGTTTCGAGGTCTGTCCCTCCCGTTTTAATGCGGTGCAGAAGCTTTCAGGCGGGCCTGTCCCGGCGCCCATTGCTGAAGAAGAACGAACCATCGTCAGAAAGAGCAAAAAGAAATGAGTGAAATCCTTGTACAGATAGACGGAAAAGAGGTCAAAGCAACCCAGGGCATGACCGTCCTGGAGGCGGCCCGGAGTGCCGGCATTCCCATACCCACCCTGTGCCACCATGAAAAATTGGAGCCGTTCGGCGGCTGCCGTCTGTGCATCGTCCAGGTACAGGTTGGCAATTGGAAAAAGCACGTGGTTTCTTGCGTTTATACGGTGGAAGAGAATCTTATCGTAACGACCCGATCCGAGAAGATCGACAAAATCCGCAAAATGATCCTGGAACTGCAGCTTTGTCATGCCCCGGATTCACCGGAATTGCTGAAATATGCCGAGGAGTACGGCGCCGACAAGGACCGTTTCGAAAAAGAGGCCTCTTTTTGCATTCACTGCGGCCTTTGCGTCAGATATTGTGCCGAGGTCAAGCAAAAGCATGTGGTCGGGTTTGTTGACCGCGGCATAAGAAAAGAAATTTGTTTTATTCCGGAATTAGCTGCCAAAGAGTGCTGGGACTGCAAAGAATGTTTTCCGCTTTGTCCCACAGAGGCACTGCAAGCCGCCTATGTCTTAACCAAATCGCTGACGGCTGCAACGGAGCCGCGATCAAATCTCTAATACCCGGCCTGACATTTAGACTGCAAAATGACTGTCACGCCCGCGCAGGCGGGAGTTCAGTTTGAATCCGCCTGGATTCCCGCAAGATTTCTGCAAGGACTATCCGATCGTGATGACATCCTGAAATTGATCAGGCAGCTGACGGATGGGATCGAAACCTGAATAAAAGATCCGATCTCGGGGCAGATTCCCCTCAACACACAGCATTTCCTTCCAACAAACTGATCCGCTGTCGCCGATGGTGCAGCCTTTCGGAAAATCGGCCACTTCCTGCAGCTTCATTTCCCTCCCGTGCGCATGTATTCAGGCGGTTTAGTATCTATGTCTCTTCGCTTTATCTACGCCAGGGTGGACGCTCCCGCCGTGGTTTTTTCTTTTTGTCACGCCGTTTTTGTTTGGGTCCTGGCTTGGCGGGGTTGTCTTTTTTATCAAGATCCAACAAAAAACTGCCCGCCATGGTTTGCGTCGGTTCCGCTTTGGGCTTATCCGCCTTGCGGGCATCCGGCAGCTCTTTGGGAAGCGGTGGTCCACTGAAACAGCCGGACGGGATATGTTCCGCCATAAAAATGGATTCCCCGGCCTGAAAGAAGACCACCCCTTTATCTTCGGCTTGACTCACCTGAACCGTCAGCAGGACAGCGGCATGATCGCTGCGCCGGCCCATACGCTTCGCCATGTTGGGACTGGAGGATAAAATAATCCTGGAAAATCCGGTGGGCCGGATGCCTTTTTCCAATACATGGGGATAGGCCTTTTTGCGAACGCAGGTATACAGCAGCTTGGGAGGGTCCACTGCAAATGACTGCTTCGGCAAAAGCTCCCGGTTTTGGGCCCGGATCATATTGTCGGCGACCTCGAGGCCATGGTCTGGCAGGGTGACCATGATTTCATTGATATGGGAGCGGCGGACGAATTTCAGGCCCTCTTCTTCGTTGGTGGCTTTGATCAAATCTTTTATTTTGACAAAGCCTTCCCGGTCGGTCACCAGTCCGAATTCATCCGGACAACGGCCCAGGACGTAATTGAAGAATTTGGCCAGCTGTTTGGGGGATCCTTTTGTTGACATCGTGATTTCTTCGCAATCAAGCTGATAGCTCACAGCTCATAGGAAAAACGAAAATTCAGCCGTGCAACCAATCAACATTGAATGGCACTAATTCGCATGGGATTGTGATAAAATTAGAAGTATTCCTTTGAGCTATCAGCTATGAGCTGCCAGCTATGAGCTTTTTTCATTGCTTGACCCTTATCTGTTGATTTGGTATTTTTCCCACTGTTGTTAAAAACTGCGCAATTTAGGTTAAATTGTCAACCTGTTTTCTAAAAACAGAAAGGAAGCAGCCAAAATGAATTTTACCAAATCCCAATCATTATACGAGCGTGCCGCCAGTATCATTCCCGGCGGGGTCAACAGCCCGGTGCGGGCCTGTAAATCGGTGGGAGCCGATCCACTGTTTATCGAGCGCGGCGAGGGGTGCATGATCTATGACGCCGACGGTAACGGTTATATTGACTATATCGGCTCATGGGGACCCCTGATCCTCGGGCACAGACACCCGGCGGTGGTTGAGGCGATTATAGCGGTGCTCGAGAGGGGAACCAGTTTCGGGGCACCTACCGATCTTGAAATTCAGCTGGCTCAAATGGTGATCGACGCGGTGGATTCGGTTGATGTTGTCCGGATGGTGAATTCGGGCACCGAGGCCACCATGAGCGCCATCCGTCTGGCCCGCGGCGCAACCGGCCGGGACATCGTGATCAAATTTGACGGGTGTTATCACGGCCATGCCGACACCCTGCTGGTGGCGGCCGGATCAGGGGTAGCCACCCTGGGGATCCCCGGAAGCCCCGGGGTGCCGGAAGCCGTTGCCCAGCACACCATCTCGCTGCCTTTTAACGATAAGGACGCCATCACACGGATTATGGATGAAAAAGGCGCTCAGGTGGCCTGTGTCATTGTTGAGCCGGTGGCCGGAAACATGGGCATGGTGCCGCCGGCTGATGGATTCCTTGAAACCTTGCGGGACCTGACCCAACAGCACGGTGCCGTGCTGATATTCGACGAGGTCATGACCGGCTTCCGGGTCGCCTACGGCGGCGCCCAGTCAATTTACGGCATCACACCGGATTTGACCTGTTTCGGCAAAGTGATTGGCGGGGGACTGCCCGTGGGCGCATATGGGGGTAATAAAGATATCATGTCTCAGATCGCCCCCCAGGGATCTGTTTATCAAGCCGGCACCCTTTCGGGCAACCCGATTGCCATGACAGCGGGGATTGCCACCCTTGAGCAACTTAAAAAAGAAGGGGTTTATGAATCCCTGGGACAAAAGTCAAGCCGGCTGGTAGCCGGTCTCGCCCATGCCGCCCAGAACGCCGGGGTGGCGGCCAGGGTCGGCCATGTTGGTTCGATGCTCGGCATGTTTTTCACGGACCGCGATGTCGCCTGCTTTGAGGATGCCAAAACCTGTGACCTCGAGCTATTCGCAAAATTTTACCAGGGCATGCGCCGGCAGGGCGTGTATATTGCGCCCTCACAATTTGAAGCCCTATTCCTTTCCACCGCGCACAGCGATGAGCACATCGATGCCACGGCCAATGCGGCCGAGCAGGTGCTGAAGGATATAGTTAAAAGGGGTTCCTAAATTCAGAGGACAAGGATCAGAGGTTCCGGGTTGATATGTTTAAAAGCGAACCGCAGAACCGCAAAATATCGAACATTAGAATATCGAAGGGTGGTTTCGCTCCGCTCAATCTTTATTTTTAATAAACAGACAGAATACATTCCTTCGACATTCTACATTCAATATTCAGTATTCGATATTCGCTTTTGAACCAAAACCCTGAACCCTCAACCCTGCTTGCGGGGGCGTAGCGCTTTGCGCGAAGTCCCAATCCTTTGAACCTTTTCGACCGTAAGGGAGATAATCATGGCTGATTTATCCGAGCATGAAAAATTGATAGGGCAGTATATGAGTGAAGGCAACACCGAAGCTGCGGTTCAATTGCTTTCTGAATTGATTATCAAAGCCGCCAGGGAGAAAAATTTTGATCAGGCCGAGGCCCTGCGCAACAGGCTGTTTGAAGTGGATTCAATGGCGCTTGGTGAAATCGTTAAAACCGGGGAAATTATCGAAACCGAAAAAAGCAATGCCATTGATAAAGCGCATTTGCGCACCTGGTCCGAACTCTATGACAGCCTGGTTGCGGAGGAAACCAACGCCCTTTTTTATGGCATGCAGCCCGGGGAAATCCCGGAGAATCATATGCTTTTTAAACAGGGTGATATCTGTTCCCGGCTGTATTTTATCGATAGAGGCCGGCTTAAAATGTTCTACCGGCAGGGGGACAAGGCCATTTTGCTCAAGACCCTTGGTCCCGGTGATATGGTTGGAGAGGACACTTTCTTTTTTGCCGATGCCCTCTGTACCACCTCGGTGATAACGGACGCTGTGGTTAAATTTCATGCACTTGACAAGGATCGCCTCGCCAAGCTGAGTGAAACAGCTCCCGGACTGGAACCCAAGATAAGGGACTATTGTGCCAAGCTTGAATCGGTAGCCGATCTGCTGAAAGCCAAAAGCCTGGAACGCCGGGTAAGACAGCGGCTGAATATGCCGGGCAAAGTCATAGTGCAAATTTTCGATGATCAGAAAAAGCCGGTCGGCAAGCCATTCCGGGGAGAGCTGTTAGACATTTCCACCAGCGGTCTCGCGTTTATTTTCAAAACCACCCTAAAGTCCGATGCCATGCTCCTGGGGCGAAAACTGAATATGGCGTTGTCGTTTGATGAGCTTGAGTCCGACTTGAAAATTAAAAAGTCCGGCGCGGTGGTGGCCGTCAACTTTGAGCCGTTTAACGAATACATCGTGCATGTCGAATTTATCAAAAACCTTGAACCGGATGTTTTTGATGAGTTGGAAGAGCTATCTGACCCTGCCAAAGACTAGAAGTCATCTCAAAAAAGTCTTTTGGCCCAAACTCTTTGTTGGTGCCTCGCTTTAAATCCTCGAAATACTGATGTATTCCTGCGGTTTAAAGCTCGACCCCGCCGCGATTTTGAACCAAAATCCTTTTTTTGAGATGGCTTCTATACATTATCTTAAAACTGCGCCTTAATCCCCGCAGTGGCGTTGCCAAGCCCAGCTTGATGCCCCATCGGTTTGTATCGTCAATGGCGGGCCTTCCGGAATAGCCGGGTGACGCATCGAATTTAACATTAAAACCCAGACTCCACCGACATCGGAACCTACGGCTCGAATGCCTTTCTATTTGATTTCTCCCAAAATATCTGTAATAATTAAATAAAAATGCTGATAAGCATTCAAAGGTTGACGGTTCAGCGTTCAGGGTTTAACAAGCGAACCGCAGAATATCAAAGGGTTTTTTCGGTTTGCTCTGTCTTTTGCTAGATTAGACAGAATTCAGTCCTTCGGCATTCGATATTCGAAATTCAATCTTCTACATTCGCTTTTAAATAACCTCTGAACCCTGAATCCCTGAACGGCTGACTGGGGAATCGACAGGGTATCATCGATGGCACAGAAGCAAAACGAGGATAAGCCAACTATTGAAGATATGAGCCGCCAAATGGTGGGCCAGGCGCGCCTGGCCATTGCAGTTGAGAATACGGCCGATGCCATTATTCTGATCGATATCGAGGGCAACATCCAATATGTAAATCCAGCTTTCGAAAAAATTACCGGCTATTCACGCTCCGAAATCATCTCACAAAACATATCCCTTCTTGAGAGCGGTCAGCACGACCCATCTTTTTTCCAGCAAATGTGGGATTGCCTGAAACGCGGAGAAGTTTGGCGGGGGCGTTTCATCAACCGGAAAAAGGATAATTCCCTTTATCAGTCCGAAGCAACTATTTCTCCGGTAAAAAACACGGCAGGGCAAATCATCAACTACGTGAGCGTACAGCGCGATGTAACCCGTGAGATCCAGTTGGAGAAACAGCTGCGTCAGGCTCAAAAAATGGAGGCCATCGGTACCCTTGCCGGGGGCATCGCGCACGACTTTAATAATTTGTTGCTGGGCATCCAGGGCAACATTTCTTTATCGCTGTTGGATCTGGAGGCGGAATCCCAGATTTTCAACAACTTAAAGAAAATTGAAACGTACGTTCAAGATGGCGTCGAACTCACCCGCCAGCTGCTGGGGTTTGCCAGGGGCGGGAAATATCAAGTCCGCCTGACCGATGTCAATCGCCTTTTAAATGAGCAGAATCTCCTCTTTAGCCGGGCGAATAAAGCAGTTGAGTTCCAGGAAGAATTTGACGCTGGCCTTTGGAATCTTGAGGCCGATCAGGATCAAATCGAGCAGGTGATTCTCAATATCTACATGAACGCGTTACAGGCCATGCCGGAGGGGGGCACCCTCTCCGTCCGAACCGAGAATGTCACCATAGACGAGGAACGGCTTACACCCTATCGGGTAAGGGCGGGTGACTATGTCAAAATAGCGGTGATCGATACGGGCATCGGCATGGATGAAAAGACCCAAAGACGAATTTTTGACCCTTTTTTTACCACCAAGGAAATGGGCAGGGGAACCGGACTGGGGCTGGCATCGGTTTATGGTATTATCAAAAATCACGGGGGATTTGTTAATGTCGACAGTCATAAAGGTCGGGGAACGCGGTTTGAAATTTTCTTGCCTGCCAGCCGCGAACCTGTGCCGCCAAAGCAATTGCCGACGGCAGAATTAACCGACGGTCATGAGACGGTTCTATTGGTGGATGACGAGGAAATGATTATCGATGTCGGCAAGCGCATGCTGGAAAAGCTGGGCTATGAAACGTTGACGGCCATCAACGGGTCTGAGGCGGTAGATATTTACAAAACCCGGGGAGATGATATCGATCTGGTCATTCTGGATATGGTGATGCCCAAAATCAGTGGGGGCGAAACCTTCGACAGGCTCAAGGAGATCAATCCCGACATAAAAGTCATCCTCTGCAGCGGTTACAGTATTGACGGCAAGGCAACCGAAATACTCCAACGCGGTTGTATAGCCTTTATTCAAAAACCCTTTAACCTGAAAACACTTTCGCGACACATCCGGGCCGTGCTGAACAGCGAGACTTATGACAAAAAATGAAATCCCTGAAGTTGTGCAGACCATCCATCTGATTGCCATATGCGGTACCGGGATGGGGGCGCTTGCCTGTATGCTGCGGGACCTCGGTTATGAGGTAACCGGCTCCGATCAAAAAATCTACCCTCCCATGAGTCTTTTTCTAAAGCAAAAAGGCATCGTCATGAACGAGGGGTTTGCGGCCCAAAATCTTGCCCATAAACCGGATTTGGTCATTGTCGGCAATGCTGTTTCGCGAGATAATCCGGAGGTTGAAGAAATGGATAGATTGGGGCTGCACTTTTGTTCCATGCCCCAGGCCCTGAACCGCTTTGTGGCCGCCGGGAAGCAAACCCTCCTGGTGAGCGGCACCCATGGCAAGACAACCACAGCCTCCATTTTGGCCTGGATGCTTTGCGTGGCCGGCTGCGATCCTTCTTTCATGATCGGCGGCATACTGAAGAACTTTGACAGCAACTACCGTCTGGGAAACGGGGCCTATTTTGTGGTTGAAGGCGATGAGTACGATACGGCCTTTTTTGACAAGGGCCCCAAATTTTTGCATTTTCACCCCCGAATGGCTGTTTTGACGAGCGTTGAATTTGATCATGCCGATATCTTTAATGATTTAGATCATGTCAAAAAGATATTCGCCGGCTTTGTCTCCGCTATTCCCGATTCGAGCACGCTTTTGGCCTATGACGGCGAGCAGAACGTGACGGAAGTGATCGGCCATCACCGCTGTCACGTTGAACGCTATGGTCAAAAGGCAACATCCCCCTGGCGCCTGGGTACCGTAACCATTGAATCGCCCTGGACGGTTTTCGAGGTTTATAAAAACAATGAAGCCTATGGCAGGTTTAAAACCAAACTATTCGGCGAGCACAATTTGTTAAATGTCCTGGCGGTCATCGGGATTGCCGATGGCCTGAGCATTCCGACGGATGTTATTGCCGAGGCGCTGCGCACGTTTGAAGGAATTAAGCGCCGACAGGAGGTTCGGGGTCAGAAAAGAGACATAACGGTGATGGATGACTTTGCCCATCATCCCACCGCCGTGCGGGAAACCGTCCGGGCCGTAAAATCAACCCTGGCCACCGGGAGGTTGATCGCCGTGTTTGAACCCCGCACCAATACCAGTATGCGTCGTGTCTTCCAGGAGGAATATCCCACAGTTTTCGATCCGGCCGATATCATTTGTATCCGCAAGCCGCCGTTATTAAATAAAATTCCCTCCGGGCAGCGGTTTTCTTCCGAACAACTGGTCAAAGATCTTATAATTCGCGGTAAAGACGCCCATTATTTCCCGGATACGGATGCCATCCTCGATTATCTAAAAATCACTGCCGTGCCCGGCGATTTAATTCTGGTTATGTCCAACGGCGGCTTTGATAATATCCACCAGCGCCTGCTTGAAATTCTTTGAAAACAGCCGCATTTTCCTGCCTTTTGTCAATTCAGCCGCCCCACGATGCGCCGTCCTGCAAATGAAATATCTTGACAATGTGCCGTGTTTAAATTACTTATCCCCGATGCCGAACAAATAAGTAAAACTGATTATTCTAAATTTAATTACAGATAGTTACATTTTCAACTTTACTTAAATTGTAGGCAAATTCAGTAATATCGGGAGGATCATTTGAAGAGACGTGTCGTGGTAACGGGTGTGGGTCTCGTAACTCCCCTTGGCGTTGGTGTCCAAGAGACATGGGAATCTCTATGCGCGGGAAAATCCGGAATCGGCGATATTACCCGCTTTGATGTATCAAATTTCCAAACCAGGATCGCGGCTGAGGTCAAAGATTTCAATGCCGAAGATTTTCTCCCCAAAAAAGAGGCCAAGCGTACCGAGCGCTTTATTGCGTATGCGATAGCAGCCGCCCGTATGGCCATTGATGACGCCAAACTGGTGATTAACGGTTCCAACGCCGATAGAGTCGGGGTGATTACCGGATGCGGTTTGGGAGGGCTTTCGATCCTCGAAGATACCTGCAATAAAATAAACAACCAGGGCCCGAGACGGGTCAGTCCTTTTTTTATCCCCATGATGATCGGCAACATGGCCCCGGGAATGATCTCCATTCAATTCGGAGCCAAAGGCCCCAATGCCTCGCTCGCCACCGCCTGTGCTGCCGGCGCGCATGCCGTGGGGGATTCCTATAAAATTATCCTCAACGGCGAGGCCGATGCCATGATAACCGGTGGTGTAGAGTCGGTGGTCAATCCGACCTGTATTGCCGGTTTTAATGCAATGAAAGCACTGTCCACGCGCAACGACGAACCGCAGAAAGCATCGCGCCCCTTCGACCGTGATCGGGACGGTTTCGTTGTCGGAGAAGGCTGCGGCATACTGATCATCGAGGCGCTCGACCATGCACTTGAACGTGGTGCCCAGATATATGCAGAAATCACCGGCTACGGCATGAGCGGCGACGGTTATCACATGACGGCCCCGCCGCCGGATGGCAGCGGCGCGGCCCGCTGTATGACCGCCGCCCTCGAGGATTCAGGACTGGCTTTTGACAGCATCGATTATATCAATGCCCATGGTACGTCCACACCGTTGAACGATTTGTCCGAAACCAGGGCCATTAAAAGTGTATTTAAGGAGCATGCCCATAATCTGGCGATCAGTGCGACAAAATCCATGACCGGGCATCTGCTGGGCGGTGCCGGCGGAATTGAAACCGTTTTTACGGCCCTGGCCATTTCCGACGGTCGTCTTCCGCCGACCATCAACCATGACAATTCAGACGATGAATGCGATCTTGATTACGTGCCCAACGTGATGCGTGAAGCCCGCATTGAACATGCCATGACCAATTCATTCGGGTTTGGTGGTACCAACGCCAGCCTGATTCTGTCGAGATATCATAGCTAGTCTCCAGCCATAAAAGCAGATTGAAAGCAACCGGCCGGTGCCGGTTGTTTTTTTATTGATTTTTGATATATTACGGGGGCAATATCAAGCTGATGACAAGGGCATTTCAGCCGCTCAACGGTTGCCAGGAATCCATGGATCTAGATCAATACCAGCATACACTCAGAACCACCTTTGGTTATCAAACCCGATCCCGGCCGGGGTCGTTCTTCAAATGCCTGCCGGGATCCCGAAGCCTGGTTTATTATATCCGCCTTATTTATACGTTCCTGCATTCCACTTTTCCCGCCCGCCGCGGCACTCTGGACCGTCCGAAGTGGGCCTTGTATTCGCACCGGTGTCTTCGGGTTGTTGAATCCGTTGGCGGCAGCGTCAATATTTCGGGACTGGAGAGTGTCGCAAATCTGCAGGGGCCGGCGGTTTTCATCGGCAACCATATGAGTGTGGCAGAAACACTGATTTTGCCGGGTGTCGTGCTGGCCTTTAGCAGTGATGTAAATTTTGTCATCAAGGAAGAACTGCGTCACTATCCCTTGCTGGGTTCTATTTTCAAAGCATTGAATTTGATCGCCGTTTCGCGCAAAAATCCGCGGGAGGATTTTAAGGTCGTGTTGCGCGAGGGGCACAAAATTCTCGCTGAAGGTGGTTCGGTCATCATATTCCCTCAGGCGACCAGGAGTGTGGAATTTGATATCCAGGCCTTCAATACCCTGGGCGTCAAGCTGGCATCCAGAGCCGGTGTCCCGGTAATTCCGGTCGCCATAAAAACAGATTTTCATGGCAACGGGAAATGGGTCAAGGATATGGGGCCCATCAATCACCAAAAACCGCTTTATTTCAAGTTCGGCAATGCCATACCGGTGACCGGCAAGAGCAAGGAAGTTCACCAGCAGGTGGTTGAATTTATAACCCGGAATTTAACCGCCTGGGGAGGGACGGTGAAAGAGACTGCGGCGGGTGGGCCCGCCGACGGTCGATAACGCGGGACGATGGCGGCAAGCATGCGGAATGCGGAATCAGCCATGGGCGAGGCGGAATGGGGAAGTTGGAATGCGGAAGAAAAATAAGTTTTCGAATTTCTGATAATTGACACCATGGATCCTCTATAGTAGTTTTAAAACAATTTGTGGCACCACAGATTCTAAACCGGCAAATAGTGATTGCGGAGAGCGCTGACAGACATTTGCCGGTTAACAATTGTGGGACCGGGGAAACATGCATCTGTTTACGCTTCATATCGGTTCGGATCCGAGACTGATCCGTAAGCCGGGAGAGTGGATTCATTGAAGATCATTATCGTGGGGGCGGGAGAGGTTGGTTTTCACATCGCCAGTCATTTGTCCCGTGAAAATAAGGAGGTTTTAATCATTGACCGGGATCCGGCTGCCATCCGGCGGGTTTCGGATAATCTGGATGTGCAGGCCGTGGAGGGATCGGGCAGCAGTCCGATGGTATTGGAGGAGGCCGGCATCCAGGAGGCCGAAATCATTCTGGCGGTCACCGACAGCGATGAAGTCAACCTGGTGGCCTGTCTGGTGGCGAACATTCTGTCGCCGACCACCAAAAAATTGGCACGGGTGCGCCATGGCGACTTTGATCAATATCATAGCATTTTGAACGAGCATGCGCCTCACATCGACAATATCATCAATCCGGAGATCGAAGTGGTCAGGACCATTGAGAGTATGGTGCGGGTGCCGGGGGCAGCTGATGTGGGGGAGTTTGCTGATGGCCGCATACAATTTATCGGGGTATACCTCGATAAGACCTCACGTCTGGCGGGCATCAAGCTTGCTGAACTTCCCCAAAAAGTTGGCGATGCCAGGCCGCTGATCGCCGCTGTTGTCAGAGATGAGGAGTTGATCATACCCGGGGGCAATGATCGTCTGATGCCCGGCGATTTGATCTATTTTATCAGTGAGAAGGACAAACTGCGGGAGATCCTGGCCATTTTCGACAAGCATGATCCGCCTGCCAATCGGATTCTGATTGTTGGGGGCGGCAGCATTGGATTGCGCCTCGCACGCCGGTTGGAAGAAAAAGCCAATTACTGCAAAATCATTGAAAGCGATCCAACCCGCTGCGCCCTGCTGGCCGAACGTCTCAACAAGACGGTTGTGCTCTGTGGAGACGGATCCGACCAGGATCTGCTGGCCGAAGAAAATATCCAGGATATGGATGCCGTTGTGACCGTTACGGACAACGAGGAAACCAACATCCTGGCCTCGCTGCTGGCGAAACGAATGGGGGCCAGGAAGTCCATCACCAAGATCTCCAAATTCAGTTATTTCCCCTTAATGAAAGCCATTGGTATCGAGCAGGTGGTCAGTCCGCGGCTTTCGGCCATCAACACCATCCTGCAGCATGTGCGTAAAGGCAAGGTGCTGTCGGCCATTTCCATTAAGGGCGAACAGGCGGAGGTCTTGGAGGCCCTGGCACTGGAAACATCCGATATCGTGGAAAAACCCCTCAAGAATATTTCCTTTCCCAAAGGGGCCCTTGTAGCCGGTATTATTCGACGCGACAAGATTATCATCCCCACCGGAGACAGCGTTATCCAACCGGATGACCGGATCATTATCGTTGCCACCAAACCGGCCATACCTAAAATCGAAAAAATCCTCGCTGTAAAACTGGAATATTTCTAGCAAATAATTTATAATAAATATTATTTAATTTTAATAAGTTATATAATAATAGTTGACTTTTTGAATTAAAAAATCCCAAGCACCAAATATCAAATAACAAATAATATTCAAATTCGAACCTCCAATGACCCAAACAGATTCTGATTTGCAATGGGGGCAGTCTGAACTCAGGCCGAATACGGCTTGTAGCAGAAAGACGAAATGATCTGAGTAATTGCAATTCGTGGTTTTGGTTATTGAATATCGCAATTTGAGAGTTGTTTGAGATTTGGTGCTTGTAATTTCGAATTTAATCAATTTCAGGCGAGAAATATCATACAATTACAGAAGTCCATGTTTTGTTAAATCTATAGGGGAGACAACAATATATGCGTTGGAAAATTATCCTGAGAATCATCGGGGTACTGATCTTTTTTTTCGGGCTTTCCATGCTATTTCCCCTGATTGTCGGCCTCTATTACCAAGACCCGGGTATGACCTCGCTACT
>JAFDCJ010000286.1 GCA_019312835.1 Deltaproteobacteria bacterium | reverse complement strand
TTCGATTAAAGATAGTCAACAGCGCTGATGGCGCGCTCCCCTCATGGCTGATTATCATAACCGCTTTGCTAAAAGCAACAGGAGGATCTAAAAGACTTCCGCAGCGGTTGCTTTTTTGTCATTCCGGGCTTGACCCGGAATCCAGTGCCGGTTTATGATCACGGGCTCCGGATGCCGGATCAAGTCCGGCGCGACAGTTATAAAGCAGGTGTTTTTTTGAATTCTGGCATTATCTGATAAGCAGGCTTCCGAATGCTTGAGTGCCCCCCAGGGGCGGACAAGCCGCCGGCGCTCAAGCTGCTGTCTCCGAGCTATCCTATAAGATCTTCGAAGGAGTTTCTGACGATGGTTTTGTTTTTATTGGTGCTGCAAGCGGTATTCGTATCTGCAATTGTCTTGTTTACCATTGCCTTTTTCATTGCCAGCTTATACGAGAAGGAGCCTAAAGCCGCCTGGATGGCCGGGGCGGTGGTTGTTTTACTGACAGGCCTGGAGCTCCTTATCTGCTGGCTGTATGGCCTGGGTTTCTTTTTTCACCCTGCCGGTTTGATACTGCTGCTGGCCGGCCTGGCTGTAATTGGTTATGGGATTTATTTTTTCGGCCGGCACACCGGGCCGAACGCAACGGCTCTCAAGGGGGTTGAAGGTCTCATTGTCGGAAAGGCACGCCGTTTTGATGAACGGGAGCAGGTTTTTGCCAGGGAGCGCAGTATTCGGCCGGACTCGGAGCAATACGAAGCATTTTATCGTTCGCATCCCGAGCTGGCGCAATTGGATTCAGAAAGAAGAAGGGCCGGCGGTCTTCTGGGAACTCCCGGCGCCATCGATCGTCCCGGTGAGCGGCCGAATATCGCGGCAATGGAAGCGGCTTTTTCGATTCCGCCCCATTTCGGTAAACAGAAGAACCACAGCCCGGCAGTGCGGCTGAGCGAGCAGGACCGGCCCGCTCTCAGCCCGGAAGACGCCGCCCGGCGGGTCAAAGGCTTTGCCCGGCAATTGGGAGCCGGGGCGGTGGGGATAACCCGGATCAATCCCGTGTGGGTGTATTCCCATCGCGGGGAGATATTTTATGATAACTGGGAGCAGTGGGGCCAGGAAATAACCGTCGAGTATGCGTATGCGGTTGTCTTTGCCGTGGAGATGGACTGGAAAATGGTCAGCACCGCACCGCACACCCCCAGTGTGGCGGAGAGCGCCCTTTCATATTCAAAGGGCTCCTGGATATCGACGCAGCTGGCGGCCTACATCGCCAACCTGGGTTACGCGGCCACCGCCAACCACAGCCGCCACTATGATCTGCTCATGACCCCGGCAGCCATTGATGCCGGCCTGGGAGAATTGGGCCGTTTCGGCTATTTGATCACCCGGGAATTGGGCCCCCGGGTAAGGATATTCGCTGTGACAACCGACCTGCCGATGGAATGCGATCAACCGGTGGATATCGGTGTTGAGGACTTCTGCCGCTTCTGCAAGAAATGCGCCCGCTGCTGTCCCTCGGTCTCGATTCCCGATGGCGCGCAGCAGGAAGTCAACGGCAGCCTGCGGTGGAAGCTGAATGCCGAAAGCTGCTTCGGTTACTGGGCCAGGGCCGGCACCGATTGCAACGTCTGTATGCGGGTCTGCCCCTGGAGCCATCCGCGCACCTTGCCCCACCGGATCGTTATTTCGCTGGTGGTGCGCAACAAATGGGCCCGCCGGCTCTTTTCCCTGATGGACGACCTGTTTTACGGCAAAAAGCCCAAACCAAAAGCGCCACCCGCATGGGCCAGGTTCAGCTGAGTCGCCGGGTGAAGACTCTAATAGCCATAGGAAAAAAAGCGGCGGTACATTGAAGAAATAAAAATCTCAAATTACGAGCACCAAATCTCAAATATATTTCAAATTTCAATTTCCAAAGTAATTACATTAAATAGTTAAACAGCATACTATTTGCCTAATGACATATCCTCCTTGACACTCCCTATCTGTTTCTTTATATTTAAAACTTTCGATAAACTATTGCCTTCTCAAGGTTATATTTTGCCGAAGGGGTAACATCAGAAAATGTCGTTTCTAGGACGGATTCTTGAAATTGATTTAAGCGCCGGAAACTGGAGCTATCAACCCTATCCTGATGATCTCCTGTGGAAGTATCTGGGCGGCCGTGGTTTCAACGTCCAATATCTCTACAACCATATGCCTGCCGACCCGGACCCTCTGGGTCCCGACAACATCTTGATATTTTCCTGCGGCCTGCTCACGGGCACGGCGGCACCGGCCTCGGCCAGGCTCCACATCAATGCCCGCTCGCCCCTCACCGGGATGTTGGGCAGTTCCAACATCGGCGGCCATTTTGGGGCCACGCTTCGATCCTGCGGGATTCAAGCCTTGATCATCCGCGGCACATCACCCGAACCCGTCTATCTCTGGCTGGACGGCGACAAAATTGACATTCGCAACGCAAGATCCATCTGGGGCCTGGATACCTGGGAGACCGATGATTATCTCAAAAACAAGCTGGGAAGTGCTAAACTGGAGATTATGACCATCGGCCCGGCCGGTGAAACCGGTACCCTGTTTGGCTGCATCATGACGGACCGGGACCATGCCGCCGGTCGAACCGGCATGGGGACGGTCATGTGCTCGAAAAACCTCAAAGCCATCGTGGTCAAAGCGCCCAAAACGAAAACCTTGTTCCGGACCGGTGAAAACGGGCATGAAGCCATTAAGCGCTACATCTGGCAGATGAAAAATTCTCCCCACTACAAGGATATCAAAACGCACGGCGGTGCCGGTTATGTCCAATGGGCGGACGACCTTGGAATTCTGGCGACCCGCAATTTCCAGGAAAATACCTTCGAGGCCGCCGGCCAAATCGATGGCAAGAATCTGGTGAAGAATATCACCCGCAAGCACGGTTGTTACCGATGCCCGGTGCAATGCAAGGCTGACCTGGCCTTTGATGAAGGAAGATTAAAGGGGAAAAAAGCGGTCAGGCCCGAATTTGAACCCATGCTGTCCCTGGGTTCCCGTTGCGGGTTGACGGATCTGGACACCCTGGTTTACCTGGATAACCTGTGTTCCCGCCTGGGCATGGACAGCATTTCCGCCGGAGGCGTCCTGGCCTTTGCCATGGATCTTTTTGATCGGGGAATCCTCACGGAAGCGGACACCGGTGGCCTCGATCTTTCCTGGGGCAATGGCGAGGCCATGGAGATCTTGATCAAACAGATGGCCGACGGCGAAGGGTTGGGTGGCATTCTGGCCCAAGGTGTCCGCCGGGCTGCGCGGATCATCGGCCGCGGAGCCGAGAACCATGCGCCCCATGTCAAGGGGCTTGAAATAGCCGGTTATCATCCGGACAACATCATGGGCACGGCCCTGGGATATACGGTTTCCAACCGGGGCGCTGATTTCAGTGATGTCTATGCGACACTGGAGTATAAATGGCTGCCGGATGAGAAGATCGAAGAGTTCGGACTTCCCAAAACCATCGACCTCAATTCCATTGCGGGCAAAGCGGCCCTAGTCAGGCAGTGCATGATTGTCGGTATGGTTATGGATTGCCTGGGTTTGTGCAAGGTGCCGTCGTTGTGCCTTATCTGTACCTACGATCTGGTGGCTGAAGCTGAGCTGGCCTCGGCGTTGACGGGGCAAACCGTCGCCGTTGGAGATTTATTTTACGCCGGTGAGAGAATTCTCAACCTGGAAAGGCTTGTCAATCGTCGATTCGGTTCAACCCCAATGGACGATCGCCTGCCGGATATGTTCTTTGATAAGGAATATAATGCCGGCAAGCAGCCGTCCAAGCCTCAGGAATGGATGGAGCCCATGATACAGGAATTTTATGCCGTCATGGGCTGGGATCAAAACGGCCGACCCACAGAAAAAAAACTGGCCCAGCTTGGACTCTTACCTGCCCAGAACCGTTCAGATTCAGCAGCCTAGTTTGTGAGTTCTCAGCAAACGCTGCACCAAGTATTATTTTACCTTCTTTAGGTATTTATAACCTTTCCAGGTTTCAGGTGTCAGGTGTCAGTGTTCAGAGGAAATTCAGATCTGTCAAACCTGACACCTGAAACCGATTTATCGAGCTTCATCTACCGAACACCCAACACCAAATGCAATTATTCGAAATAGGGAATCCCAATGGCATCATCAGAAGAAATTGCCTTCAAACCCACCATGACCTTTCTGTCACGCGAAGATAAGGAAAAGATTCATCGATCCGTTCTCCAGATCCTGAGTGAGATCGGCATGAAAGTTCATCACGACGAGGCCCTGGAATTACTGAAGGGTGCCGGCTGCGTTCTCCGGGATGACGGCATGGTGAATATTGCAGAAGACCTGGTGCTCGAATCCATTGACAGCGCCCCCGCCAATATTGCCATCTACGACCGCGAAGCCAGGCACGTCATGGACCTGGGGGGACACCGTTCTTATTACGGCACCGGATCCGATCTTATATACGCACTGGAATCCGAAACGATGCAGCGGCATCCCTTTACGCTCGATGATGTTGCCCGGGCAGCCCGGGTGGCAGACGCCATGCCCAATCTGGATTTTATCATGTCCTTTGCCCATCCCTCGGATATCCCGGCCTCCCGGGCCTATTTGCACAGTTTCCAGGCCATGGCGGCCAATTCCGTCAAGCCCGTCGTCTGCACGGCGGCTGACCGCAGCGATCTTGGCGAGATGTGGGAGATCGGCCGGATTTTAAGAGACGGTGAAGAAGCGTTGAAAGCCAAGCCGTATGCAATCTATTACGGTGAGCCCGTCAGTCCCCTGCAGCATGCCGCTGAGAGTATGGACAAGCTCCTGTTTTGCGCCGAAAAATCCATGCCCGCAATCTATTCCCCGGCGCCCATTGCCGGATCCACCGCCCCCATGACCGTTGCCGGACACGTGGCCCAGGGTCTGGCGGAATGCTTCTGTGGGCTGGTGATTCATCAGCTCAGGTCCAAAGGCGCACCGTTTATCATGGGTATGGGCCCGGCAGTTTTAGACATGGCGACGGCCCAGTGCTCCTACAATGCCCCCGAATACCTGCTGTCCTACATCGCCATTATTGAGATGAGCCATTTTTACAATCTTCCCAACTGGGGGTATGCCGGTACCACCGACGCCCAGATACCCGACGAGCAGGCCGCCTTTGAAGCCGGGCTGGAAACCTTTATCGCCGAAATGGCAGGCTCTAATTTAAATCACGACGTCGGCTACCTGGATTTTGGCCGTACCGGCAGCCTGGACATGATCGTCATCCTCAATGAAGTCATCGACCAGGTGCGCCGGCTTTACAAGGGCATACCGGTCAATGACACAACCCTGGCACTGGATGCCATCCGGGAAGTGGGGGCCGAGGGAAATTTCCTGGTTCACCCGCACACCCTGGAAACTATGCAGACCACCCAGTGGCGCCCCGAGTTGCTCAACCGTATGGGATATGACAAATGGCAGGCAGCCGGCGGCACCAGTTTATTGGAGCGGGCCCAAAAGAAGCGCCAGAGGGTGTTGCGGGAGCACCAGCCGGTTTCCCTTCCCGCAGACAAGGCCGGGCGAATCCGGGCGCTTGTAGATCAATTTCAGCCGAAATAATTTTAAAATGAACACAGAAGAATCGGGGAATTTAAGGGTTCTGAATTGGCTGTTCAAGCCGGCCGGATTTTTGATGGAGAGCAGGCTGCGGCAGTGGCTCATGAACCCTGTGAAAACCCTAGAAGGCGCCGGTATCGAGACCGGACAGACCGTTCTGGAGGTGGGGTGCGGTACGGGGTTTTTTACCATACCGGCAGCGAAGCTGCTTGGCGATGAAGGTCGCCTGGTGGCCATGGATCCGCTGCAGGATTATACCAGGCGGGTATCAAAAAAAGTTGAGTCCGCCGGTCTAAAAAACGTTCGCGTAGTAAAACGGGATGCTCTGAATACCGGCTTAAATACGGCCAGCATGGACATGGTGCTGTTGTTTGGCGTGATTCCCTTCCCCTCGTTGCCCTTGAATCGGCTGCTGCCCGAAATGCACCGCGTACTGAAACCGCAAGGGAGCCTGGCGGTTTGGCTGTTTCCGGTTTCGGGCCTGGTACCCAAGTGGATTCTTGAACCCGGATTATTCACATTTGTCGGCAAACGAAACGGTGTTTACAATTACAGGCGATGCTAAGCTCTCAATAATCTGATCTTATCCGGCCCGATTTCAGCAGTCATTTTTCAGGCTTTTCCAATCTTAACAACGATCAGCGTGACATCATCCTGGAGGCTGAGGCCCTCCCTGAAGTGACCGAGAGCCTTGATGATTACCTCAAGCAGCCTGTCCGCATCCGCATCTGCGTTTTCTCGAATAATCTGGTGAAGGGCTTCTTTCCCGGACAGTGTCCCATCCGGGCTTTGGGTCTCCCAGATGCCGTCGGTTCCCAAAACAATGATGTGGCCTTCTTCAAGCCCCTCTTTCCGGTTTGTTTCAAAGGTATATTGACCGTCTATGCCCAGCGCCAATCCCGGCCCGGCCAAATCCTCGAAAAGATCCCTTTCGGGATCATAAAAAATTCCCGGGTCATGGCCCGCCCGCACCCATTCAAGGCACCGGCTGTCTTGATCAACCATCATATAGAAAAGGGTCATGAATTGTCCGGAGTCTTCCACATCCCTTACAATCTGGCGATTGACATCCGCGATGACCTCGGAAAGGCTGCCCGGCAGATCGACCCGCTGCCGGATAAAGGCGCGCGCCGTTGCCATAAGCAGGGCGGATGCAATACCGTGACCGGACACATCCCCGACTACAATGGCGATATTTGTACGCCGGCCTTCGTTAAGGGTAATAAAGTCACAATAGTCACCGCCGGTATCACAATCCACATCAACACGTTTGCGGGAATAAAAATGAAAGGAATATTCAAAAGCCGCCTTCTGGCTCTTTCCTGCAGACCTTCGGGGAGGCTTCCACCTTTTCTTATTATCTTCAGATATTTGGAAATGGGCTTCAATATGATGCTCAGCACGATCTGGAATGAGACACATATCACCACCACACCCGGCAGGGGGACGACTATCAGCGTCAAGTAAAATTTTAATCCGTCGGAATAACCTGTGATCCGGGACAGGTGTGCCAGCCCGTCGGCGACAAACCTCAGCGGTGTCGCCATGTTTAAGATGCCGACAATGACCATACCGATGGCGACCGAGACCAAACCGATGACATAATATCCTTTAAGGGATAAATCCTCGGGTTGAAAATTTTGGCCTCGGGTGGGTTGATTGATATCGTCGTCTTCTCTAGTCATCTTTTATTTTAGGGAACGATCTCTATGTTATTAAATAACGAGTCAAGCAACCTTGATGACGACAAGCGTCACGTCGTCCTCAGGTTCCGCACCCATGCGAAACTTTTTATTTCGTTCGATGATGGCCTTCATGATAGCGCCGGCCCCGGCGCTTGAATTGTTGCGGATCGTGTCGCAGATGGCCTCGCGGCCGAGCATCTGACCGGTCTCATTTCGGGTTTCCCAAACACCATCAGTGCCGATGACGATAATGCCTCCGCCGGGTAAATCATCTCTGCGATTATCCTCATATCGAGATTCCTCAGCAACGCCCAAGACCATACCGGAACCGGCTAGCTCAAAAAACGCGTCTGCCGCCGGATCGTAAAAAATAGCCGGCTCATGTCCGGCACGCACCCATTCCACCGTGTTCCCGGCCGGATCCAGTGTCATGTAAAACAGGGTTGCGAATTGGCCTGAATCCGATAGGTCTCTGGCCAGATGGTGGTTTACATCGGCAATAATTTGAGAGATGGGTCCCGGTAAAGCCGAGCGCTGGCGGATTGCCGAGCGCACGGTTGCCATGAGCAATGCGGATGAGATGCCGTGTCCGGCAGCATCGCCCACAATCACGCTTAATTTCTCTCGGTCATTCTCTTTTAATAGAATAAAATCATAATAATCGCCGCCGGTTTCATCGCAATAAATGCTTTTGCCGGCAACATCCAGTCCGGCAATTTTGGGATTTTCCCTGGGCAACAGGATCTGTTGAACTTCCCTGGCCAATTCCAGCGAATGGCGCAGCCGATCCCGCTCTTTTTCTCTTAGCCGCAACTCTTCTTCGGCCAGTTTCAATGCGGTGATGTCTTCATGGCTTACCACCACCCGAACCGGTTGCTCCCCGGCTACCCGCACGGCTCTCACATAGTAGAAATGACGACCGTCCGGACCGTCGCAGGGGTAATCATACATAAATTCCTTAATTTCGCCTCTGATCACCGCGCGGATACCGGCGGCAACTTTGCGCGCATCCCCGGCCCCCTCGCCGGTGGTGGCGTCACAAAGCGCCAGGTAGTTGACGCCGATGGAATCATGGGCCCCTTCCATTTGATTGACGTTGGCGTAGTCTCTCCAGGCCTAATTGGTTTCAAGTATGACCCCTTTTTCGTCAACAATCGCAATATTGGCGGAAAGGGAATTAAAAACCGTTTTGACCAGAGTGCCTGAAAAATCAACGGGCGCTGTTCTCGGATGATTATCTGAAGCGTTATTGTTCATTGTGATCCCTTTGAATGCCGAGTACTTCCCGACAATAGCGGATACTGCGCCGGATGGTGTCCAGTTCCATCTGCAAAGCTTTTTGCATATCGTCAAGGGGGATGTCCATTTCCGTTTCAATGTTGATGCGGCGCATGCTGGAGCGGTTCTTTATAATTTCGTAAGCCCGTTTCATATCGATGTCGCCCTTGCCGACAGCTGTCCCCGTAAGCTTGAACCCGTAGCGCTGAAATTCGATGCGATCGTCCCTGAAGTGGTTCGTAAACGCACGTGGTGCCAGGTTTTCGATGGCCTGCATGGGATCTTCCATGACCATTAAGGCATTGACGGTATCGATGCAGGCACCGACCGCCGGATGATTGACGCGATCCAGCAGCCAGACGATCTCTTCCGAAAAGCTGTCGCAATGGTTCTCGACGGCGATTTTGATCCCGGCATCTTCCGCCGCCGGTGCCGAGACCGTCAGCTTTTCGGCAAAGGACTTCATCTGTTCAATAACCTCCGGATGAAAACGGCTGGCTGACACCGGTCGCGGGCGAACCAGATCCATGCTGACCTTGACAACATCTGCCCCCAGAGAGTTGGCCGTGGCGATGGCTTCATCGAGGTCATGTTGGATGCCGATGCCCATACCGCCCATATCCATTGAAAAATTGTATTCCAGGTACAGGTTACGCTCTGAAGCTGCTGCGCATACTTCCTGCAGGTAACCGGGATCCAGCTTTTCCAGAACGCCGTCATCCAGATGCAGCCCGTCAAGGCCGAGATCAACTGCCAGGTCAAAGAGTTCGAAGGTTGTCAATTGACGGGGCCAGGGCAGCTTGAAATCTGCCCATGCCTGGCCGATGCCGTGCAGATATAAACTGTAGGTGTGCAGACCGAGTAGCATCGTTTCATTCCTCGTGACGACGCTTAACCAAACGCCCTAAATGAGTCAAATTCTTCTCGTTGCTAATGTAATGCACAGGTAACCCGCGTTGGGTTGATTTGGTCGCCATTGAAATAAATCCCCCTCGGTCCCCCTTTATCAAAGGGGGAAGATTTGACAATCAGCTAATTGCTTAAATCCCGATCGGCTTGGGCTCCCCCCTTTTGAAAAGGGGGCAGGGGGGATTTTCTATATGCTTTGACTCGATTGGAGCAGCGCTTTAATGTGTCCTGAGAAGTTAATTTAAAGCTTGGCTCACAAGCATAGGATTACTAGTCGCCGGCCAGTTCCTTCTCACCGTTCTCCCTAATTTCACTCAGCGCCGCCAGGGTTTGGTGGGGAAGCGGCGGGGCTTGGTGATTTTCAATGATGTCTTCAAGTTTTTCCTGGATCCGGGTTGCCATATCTTTAGCACCTTGATTGTACCACTCGTCATAGGCCGAGCGCACCATCAGATCTGGCATCCAGCATTCACTCCTGAAATGGTCATAGGTGTGGTCCTGATCCAGGTAATGCCCTCCGGGGCCGACTTTTGCGATTACCTCCAGGGCCAGGCTTTCGCGGTTGACCTCAATGCCGCGGATAAAGCGCTTGGCCATGCCGATACTTTCGTTTCCCAGCACCAGCTGGGCCGTGGAGCAGGCCATGCCGTTGTCGATGTAGCCCACGTCGTGGATTAAATTAAGCCCGGCCAGTCCCTGGGCCAGGATGGAAAACGTCGATTCGATACCGGCCTGGGCGTCTATCAGTTTTGAGTCGGTTGATCCGGCCAGTCCCCAGGTCGGCAGGCCGAAGGATTGGGCGACTTCGGCCTGGGCGGCGAGGGCCAGACTCATTTCCGGTGAAGCCATCGACAGCAGTCCGTTGGCCATATCAAATACGCTGAAATTACAGCCCAGGCCAAAGGGACACCCCGGCTTGCGCAGCTGGGCCATCACCAGACACATCAAGGCTTCGGCGGTGCCCTGCACAACGGCCCCGGCCAGGGTGACCGGACCGGTGGCCCCGAATTGAACCGTCGGGCCCTGTATCTGAGGCAGGGAAAGATCGGCGCCGACAAACAGGCGATCGACGACATCGGCCGGCCAGACAAGCGGCGAGATCGGTTCAGGATACAGAATGGCGAAGGGACGCTGCTGAAGATTGCCGAGTCCGCCGGCCACTGCGGCAGCCATCTCAAACACCAGCTCGACCCCGCGGGGCGTGTAGCCGATAAATACAATGGGTTTGGTGGTGTGGGTTACGACGGCCTCGAACTCATGCACATCGGCCGCCTTGGGCGGGACATCCTGGGAAGAGCCCATCGGCATCACCCAGTCGATGTTCTCCAGGGCGTCGGCAACCTGCGCACCGGTAGCAATGTCGGCCACCCGGGTGGGATGAATTTCACCGGTCAGGGCGTCTTTGGTCCGTGGACTGGCGGTGGAAGTGCCGTAGTAACTCTTGCGCCCTTCCACCGCCATCGCCCGGCGACCTTCGCGGTCATAGATGGTCCACCCCTTGGGGGCGGTTCGCAGGCACTCGGTCACCACGTGCTCAGGTACTTTCACATTTTCGCCATTGACCAGGGCGCCGGCCTGTTTGAACATCTTGCGGGCACCTTCGTGCAAGACCCTAAAGCCCACCTTTGACATGACTTCAAATGCCGCCCGCTTGATTTCCGCTATCTGGTCGTCGCTTAATACCCTGAACCTGACGGATCTTTTTTCGGTTGCGCCTGTTTGAATCATGATCCCTCCTTCCGGCTATTTAATGGCCTCCGGTTGCTGGTCACCAGCCGCTGTTTGCCCGAGGCTCGCTGCTGGTCTCCGGTGTCTGGTCGCTGATCTCTGGCAGACTCGCCCGAGCGCACAGTTGCCAGAAGCCGGCGGCAAGCAGCCGGCGACCATGAATCGAGTATTGAGAATCACGTGATGATGATCAAGAAGAAACAGCGACAAGATCTCGTCCCAAGGGCTCGCATAGCAATCTTGTCCCCAAGGGTATTTTACGCTCCCAACTTATTTAGCGCATAAATAAATCGCCGGTAAAGGGTTATTTTGCTTTTTAGGCCTTTTCTGATAAACCCTGAAGTCTGGGCAATGATCGTTAAGCCCGCCGGCACTTATCTTGACAGGTGCCGGCGAGTTCTATACATTTCCGGTACCGGTCAATTAGAAAGATCATGCCTGTCCATTCCAACGTGCAAACCCGAAAGGAGAATACCATGAAGATTCTCGTGGGGTATGATGGCTCCAAAGTAGCTGAAGATGCGCTGAAGCTGGCCCGGGAGCATGCCAGGGTTTTTCAGGCCGAGATTCATTTGTACAGATCTTTACGCCAGAATTCCGGACTGCAAAAAGAAGATATCGAGGAAGCCGAAAGCAAACTGGACGATCTAAGGCTAAGCTTTGGTTTCGATAAAATTCCCTGTGAGACCTACGCTTCCGTTTCCTACCTGACAGCCGGAGAGGATCTGGTCCAGTTTGCCAAAGAAAACGCCATGGATCTAATTTATATCGGTGTCAGAAAACGATCCAAAGTCGGTAAAATGGTCTTCGGCAGCACCGCTCAGTATGTTATATTGCAGGCGCCGTGTCCTGTCGTTACCGTCAAGTGAAAGTGGTTTCAAAAGGAGATAACGTGAGTTACAAAGGATTATCCGGCGGGCAGTACAAGCCGCTTTCGGATAATGAAGTAGAAGCCGTCCACCAGGCTTCCCTGGATATTCTGGAAAAAACAGGATTTACATTCGAGTCGGGGCTGAATGATACCCTGGTCTTACTCGAAAACGCCGGGGCAACCATCGACCGGACGGCTGAGCGGATTTATTTCCCTAAAAAGCTGATTCGGGAACAGGCGGCCAGGGCGCCCGAGCGGATAAAGCTCTGTAGCCGGGATGGCCGGAATGACCTCGACCTGGCAGAGGACCGGGTTTATCTCGGGACGGGCGGGGCGGCCGTCAAGATCCTCGATCTTGACACCGGAGATGCCCGGCCCAGCACGCTCGGTGATTTGTACCGTTTAGGCAGGCTCGTCGACCGTCTGGACAATATTCATTTTTTTCTGCGACCCTGCATACCCACCGATATTCCTGAATCCGAATATGATGCAAACATCTACTATGCCTGCCTGAAATCCACTGCCAAACATGTCATGTCCGGTGTAACCGATGTGGCAGGACTCCGTCGGGTGATCGATTTGGCAGCCATCCTCGCCGGCGGCAAGGCCCAGCTGCAAGCACGGCCATTCATTTCTGTGATCACATCATTTGCCATCAGCCCATTAAAACTTTGTACCCAATCCACCCTGATTATGCAGGAAGCTGTCCGCAACCAGATCCCGGTGGCCCTTTCGGCGGCGCCCATGTCAGGCTCAACAGCACCCATCACCATGGCCGGGACCCTGGCTCAGCTGCATGCCGAGCAGTTAGCCGGCATTTGCATCTGCCAGCTGACCTCGCCGGGGGCACCGCTCCTGTATGGCGGAATCCCGGGACGGGCCAACCCCATGTCGATGGGATATCTGGGCGGGGCGGTGGAGTGCGGCATGATGAATGCCGCCATCCACCAGATGTCCAATCATATCAAGGTGCCCAACTACAATTCGTCGGGACTCACAGATTCCAAAATCCCCGATGCCCAGGCCGGCTGGGAAAAAGCCGTCACCACCCTTCTGGCGGCCATGGGCGGATCCAATTTTGTGCACCACGCCGCCGGCATGCTGGAATCCATGCTGACAGTGGCCTACGAGCAATACGTGATCGACGACGAGATCATCGGCATGTGCGGCAAGGTCCTTCAGGGAATCGACGTGGATTCCGAGCACCTGGCCCTGGATGTAATTAAGGCGGTCGGCCCGGGTGGGAATTTCATGTTGGCGGATCACACCGTCGAGCATCTGCGCAGCGAATACTACCTGGGCAACCCCATTACCGATCGGCAGAACCGCGAACTGTGGGAACAAGACGGTGCCCTGGATGCCCGCACCAGGGGTCGCCAGATTGCCAAAAAAATTCTGGCTGAAGAGGAAAAATCTTATATACCACCTGATGTCGATCGTACCATTCGAGAAAGATTTAATATATTGTTGGCCTGATAAAATTTTATTAAAGTCGGATTGTTGGCCAGGAAGCCTGGGTGCCGGGAGGCTGATAAGCAGCCGGATCAATGCGCCTTCAAGCTTTCCAGCTTCCAAGCTTCAAGCTTCAAAGGGGGTGAGTTATGTTTTATCAAAATCGTGACCGGGCTATCAATTATATCAAAACGCGCAAGGATCACTGCTGCTACGGGATGGGGCTGGGTATCATGGTGCTGGACGATGCCTACCCGGGTTTTCCCGGTGATGTGCGCAATGCCAGCGCCTTTCCCTACCCGGTGCAGTATGAGATTGCCGAAGGGGTCAACAACTACACCCTGGTGTGGGAGGAGGACAAAAGCCCCTGTCTGCCGCCGATTCAGCGGGCCGCGAAAAAACTGGAGAGAATGGGCTGCCGGGCGATTGCGGCCGAATGCGGCTATTTTGCCTATTTCCAGAAAGACATTGCCGGTTACGTCAGCGTGCCGGTGTTTATGTCCAGCCTGCTGCAGGTGCCTTTCATTCAGCAGATCATTGGTCCCGACCGGCAGGTGGGGATCCTGTGCGCGCAGAAGCGGTTTTTAACCGACACCCATCTGCAGAATGTCGGCATTGATTTAAACAGCAATTTTGTCATTGCCGGATCCCAGGATGAATACGGGTTGCCGGAATTCGACAACCTGTGGGATCATTCCAAGCGGGCCGAATGTCCCGAAGCGTATTATGATAAAGCTGAGAAAGATATGGTAAGCATCAGCCGTCAATTTTGCGCGGCCCATCCCGCTATCGGGGCGCTGATGCTGGAGTGCACCGGCATGCAGCCCTTTGCACGGGCGATTCAACGGGAAATCGACCTGCCGGTTTTCAGCTGGGGGACCCTGCTGGATTATGCCTATTCGGTGGTAGTACACCGCGACTACTATGGACATATTTAGAAGAAGACAGGGGACGGATGACAGAGGGCAGAGGATCGATTCGGTTTTAAAGCGGCGTCACGCCGACGGCGTGATTCGTGCGTGAGCATTTAAAACCGAATCGTGATGCATCTTAATATCATAAAATCGATGCAAATCCCCGTTTGGGGCAACGCAGTATTTGGGCGTTAGATGGGGCTTTGAAACCACTTCTAGGCAGCAGAGGAGGCTGGTGAGGAGATGACCGGATCCAGCTTCTCGAGCTCTTCCAGCGGGATGTGGCACAGGATGCGGTGGCCTCTGTTGGCAGTGCGCCAGGGGGGTGTTTCTTTCTCACATATGGCGCCCCCGTCCGGCAGCATTTCCTGACGGCGCGGGCAACGGGTGTGGAAACGGCACCCGGAGGGCGGGTCCAGCGCGCTGGGCACATTGCCGCTCAGGCGCAAGTCTTTCTGGGCGACGTCCGGGTCCGGAATGGGGACGGCCGACAATAAGGCCTCGGTGTAAGGGTGGTAGGGGGGCGCGTAAATCGCATCGGCCGGACCCACCTCAACGATTTGTCCCAGATACATGACCGCGATGTCGTCTGAAAAATAGCGGACCACACTCAGGTCATGGGCAATGAAAATCATGGACGAGCCGAATACCTGCTGGATTTCCAGCAGCAGATTGATAACCGCCGCCTGGACCGAGACATCCAGGGCCGAAACCGGTTCATCGCAAATGATGAGATCCGGGCGGCTGGCCAGGGCACGGGCAATGCCGACCCGTTGCTTTTCGCCGCCGCTGAGCTGGCGGGGAAGACGGTCGTAGTAAACCGATGAAAGCCGGACCGCTTTCAGCAGCCGGAGGACTTCGTTTTTGACTTCTGCCTTGGGTACCGTTTTAAAATGCCGGATCGGTCGAGCGATCTGCTTGCCAACGGTATACGAAGGGTTAAGGGTGGAATCCGGGTTCTGAAAGACCATCTGCATCTCTTTAATCAGCTTCGAATCACGCTGGGACACCGCCTTGGTCGTGTCCACCCCCATGAACTCCACCTGGCCGCCGGTAATCGGTTCCAGGCCGATGAGCCCCTTGACCAGGGAAGACTTCCCGCAACCGGACTCACCCACGACACCCAGGGTGCGGCCCTTGGCAACCCTGACGCTGACGTCATCGACGGCCTTGACATATTTCTTTTCACCCATGCCGAACAGGCTGATGACCGAGTTGGCTTCCTGGGGGTAGTAAACTTTCAGATTTTCAAAGCTGAGCAGATCTTCTCTGGGTGCATCATTGGTTTCGACAAGCTCTGCTGTCTTTCTTTTTTTGCGGGTGCGTTTGCGCTCATCAATTGCCAGCGCATAGATGCAGCGAGCTGAATGGTCGGTGGTGATTGCCGTCATGCCGGGGCGCGCCTTGCGACAATCTTCAGTCACAAAATTGCAGCGGGGCGCAAAGATGCACTCGGTTTTGGAGCGTTCCGCCGGCGGCGGGACGCGCCCCCGGATGGGCTGCAACAATGAGTCCAGCTTGCTCTCGCCCAACCGCGGTATGCTGGCCAGAAGCCCCTGGGTGTAAGGATGACGCGGATCGCGAAAAATCGCTGCCAGGGGTCCGCTTTCGACCATCTGCCCGGCGTACATCACGCACAGATAGTCACTCACCCGGGCCACCACGCCCAGATTGTGGGTGATGAAGATGTTGGCCGCCTTGAATTCCTGCTTGAGTTCTTCGATTAAATCCAGCACCGCCGCTTCCACGGTAACGTCCAGGGCCGTGGTGGGTTCATCCATGATCAGCAGGGCCGGGTTGTTGAGCATCGCCATGGCGATGACCACCCGTTGTTGTTGCCCGCCGGATATCTGATGCGAATAACGCCTCATGACATCTTCCACATCCGGCATGTTGACTCGCTTGAGCATTTCAATGGATCGCTGCCAGGCCTCAGCCTGATTGATATCCGCATGGTGGCAGGTCAGGACCTCGGTCAGTTGCTCACCCAGACGCACCGAGGGGTTCAGGGCCTGCATGGGGTCCTGAAACACCATGGCGATCCGGTCTCCCCGCAGCTTTTTGAGTTCTTCCTGGGAGCGTCCGACCAATTCGTTGCCCTGAAAGCGGATGCTGCCGTCCACGATTTTGCCGTTGGGGCCGAGAAAGTTGACGATGCCGAAAGCAATGGTGCTTTTGCCGCAGCCGGATTCACCCACCAGGCCGACGGTTTCGCCCTCGCGCACTTTAAAGGAAACCCCCTGGATGGCCTCCACATCGCCTTTGCGGGTCTCGTAGGATATATGGAGATTGTCGATTTCGATGACGTTGGTCGGTTCCGCCCTATCTGCCGTATCCATGTGTCCTCACGATCTATTTAAATAACTCGATTGGAAGTTGCCGCGGTTCCCTGTATCAGTAGCGTAAATCGTCTGGAGTTATTCGTTAGTGGTTAATCGTTTAAGGCACGCCTCAGAAAAAAAATCGATGCGTCATCCAGCTATGCCGGGAAATGTTTGACATCTATTTTATATCTTTACCGCCATAGAATAATTTTATCAGGCGGCATTGCCTTCAACTAACGATTAACAAATAACGACTAACGGCCTATTGGTACCGCATCGATTCCTCCCTCAGCCCATCCGCCAGCAGGTTCAACCCCACCACCAGCGATGCGATGGCCAGAGACGGCCACAGACAGGCCCAGGGGCTGCCGGTCAGGATGAACTCGCGCCCCTTGGCGACCATGCTGCCCCAGTCCGGTGAGGGCGGCGGTATCCCCAGGCCCAGAAATCCCAGGGTTCCCATGGCAAAAATGGCATAGCCCACGCGCAGCATGGCATCGATGATAATGGGCCCGCGCGCATTCGGCAAAATTTCCACAAACATAATTTGCCACGGGTTCTCGCCTCTTGTCTCGGCCGCCCGGATGTATTCCCGCGTTCGTATGTCCAGGGTAAGGCTGCGTACCAACCGCGCGATTCCGGGTGTTCCCACAATGGTAATGGCAATCACCACATTCAGGGCCGATGCCCCCAGGGCGGCCATAATGATCATGTAAAGTAAAATGATAGGGACCGCCATCATGGCGTCCAGCAGGCGCATGATGATTTCATCGATCCAGCCGCCGTGATAGCCGCCGATCAAGCCCAGGGTGGCGCCCACAACCAGGGCCACGATTACCCCCCAGATGGCGGTTCCGCCGGGTATCCAATAGTTTTCGGTTATCGGCATGAGGACCAGAACCACCCTGGCACCGTAGATCAATCTGGACCAGAGATCTCTTCCCAGCTCATCGGTTCCCAGGATATGTTCCTTTGAGGGGCCTTGATTGGGGGCTTTCCAATCCTGTTCCAGTGGCGTGTAAGGGGTGAACGCGGGGGCGAAAATTGCCACTATGATCCAGAACATGACAATGCAAAGCCCCACCACCGCGATTTTAGATGCAAACAGGAAAGCCAGCCCGTTCTGGATGCGCCTGAGAATACCAGGTTTGCCATCCGTTGCCACGGGTACTGCTGTTTCTTCAGCGGTCGCCATAACTTCTCCGTTTTGTCGTTATTTGTTATTCGTTATTAGAGGTAAATGGAGAACAATCTGATTTAAAGAGCCAATCTGATTGTTTCGAATAACAAATAACTATTTACTATTCACTATTTGCTAATTACTTCTATCCATACCGTATACGCGGATTTAAAAATGTATAGATTATATCTGCGAAAAGCTGGGTGAGCACGGCCACCGACACCAGAATCATGGCGCCGGCTTCCAGGGCATTGATGTCCTTGAACATGGCCGAATCCAGCAGGTATTTGCCCAAACCGGGGTATCCAAAAACGACCTCCACGATCACGATGCCGCCCATCAGCCAGTTGACATGCAGCATAATGACGGTAATCGGTGCCATCAAGGCGTTGCGTATCGCGTGCTTGAACACAATCCGCCAGTAGGGCAACCCTTTGAGATAGGCTGTACGGATGTAGGGTGACTTCATCACTTCCACCATGCTGGCGCGGGTGATGCGAAGGATATAACCCAATTCGATCAGCGTCAACGTCAACACGGGCAGGATAAGCATGTCCGGTCTTTCCCAGGGTGCCTGTTCACCGATGACGGTGGCCCCGGGAACCAGTTTGAGCCATACCGACATAATCAAAATAAGAAATATACCGGTGGCAAACTCCGGCGTGACGGAAAACATCATGCCCCCGATTGAGAGAAAGCGATCGCGAAAACCGCCCTCTTTCAAGCCGGCCAGCATACCCAGAAACAGGGCCAGGGGCATGACGATCACAAAGGCAATGCCGGCCAGCACCAGTGAGTTGCGCAACCGAACGAAGATGCTGTCGGAAACCGGGCGGCCGGTTCGAAAAGAAACACCCGGATCTCCGCGGATGAATCCCTTTTTCAGCGGGATATATTCCAGCGGACCGCCCGAGCTTTCCATCCAGCCGGTGCCGATAATAAAGGTCCAAACCTTCCGGTCCGTTCCCTTTTCCCACAGCACCGCGTGGTTTTGATCATCAAGGCCCCAGAAGGTGCTTCTCCCGTTATCATCCGTATACCACTTTTCATTGTTTTTGTATTTTGTGTCGACTCCCGTTGATTGCAGTCGCGCGACGGCTATCAGGTCTTCACCCTCCAGTTTCCAGCGAACCAGGGCGCCATCATCCCGCACGGCCCACCATTCTTCAAACCCATCTGCGGTGGTGATGCGTTTTAAAGGCATGCCCACCTTGCGTGCGGCGGACCAGTCACTGCCAAACAGCCAATAGAAATAGCGCTCGTAAACGGGTTTGTCCAAACCCACCTGGGCCAGAAAGGAGGCTTCTTGTTCGGGGGTGACAAAGGCGCCTAAAACATTGCGGGCGACATTGCCCGGCGAGGATTCGGTGATCAGAAAGACGGCCAGGGAAACCAGAATCATGGTAAGAAGGAGCAAAAAGATTCTTCTGACGATAAATTTTGCCATGATATACCTTGCTACGGTAGATGAAGCATCCGGATCAACATCTCACAAGTGCCAAGCAAAGACTGATTGTGAGAGGCTCAGGCGAACAGATCGCCTGAGCCCGTTATTTAGCTGCTACGCTATCCATGCTTCGTTGAAGGTCATGTACAATGGCGGGACACCTTGCACATTTTGGACTTTTTTGCTCAACACGTACCAGGCGTTGCGCCAGAAGGGGATCCCGATGGAGCCGCGCTGTTGCTGGATGTCTTCCAGTTTGCAGAAGACTTTGCGGCGTTCATCGACATTTAGCAGGCCGTTGGCCTCGGTCAACAGTTTAGAGAATTCAGGATCCGACCAGCGGGTTTCATTCCAGGGCACCGGTTTGCCCTCGGCATCGGCGATGTAAGCCAGGTTGAGCACCATGGTGCCGATGGGTCGGTGCATCCAGGGGGTGATACCCAGATCGACCTCGGTCCATTTTTCCCAGTACTGACTGGTGGGCATGGTTTGAAGATTGATCCTGAAGCCGGCCGGTGCCGCATCCTGTTTGAGGATTTCAGCGTACCGCACCACTTCCGGCCAGGTTCCCACGGCCAGATTGACATCGATGCCGTCGGGGTAACCGGCTTCCTTCAAAAGTTGCTTGGCCCGCTCGGGTTCGTACTTGGGTATCGGTTTTTCACAGTATTCGGGGTGCATCTGATAGACGTGAAAGTCCTGTCCCTGAAGACCCTCATTCATATACGCCAGCGCCAGGATTTTTTCATGATGTTGACAGATTTTTAAAGCTGTCCGCACCCTGTTGTCATCCCAGGGCTTCATATCGACCCGCATCCGGAGTACCCGGGTGGATGCGCTGGTGACCGGTATGATCTGGATGTTGGGATCTTCCCTCAAGGCTTGAAATACATCCACGCCGCCCACATCACCCAGGTCGATCATATCGATTTCGCCGGCCTTTATGGCGGCGATCTGGGGTGCCATCTCCGTTCCCATGTCGATAAACTCCATACCGTCCATATAGGGCAACGGTTGGCCGTCAGCGCCCTTCTGCCAGTAATCTTTGCGGGCCTTGACGACGGCACGTTCCCCCGGCCGATAGCTTTCGAGGGTATACGGGCCGGTGCCCACCGGGGTCTTGATGAAGTCACCCTGGAAGGTTTTGTGGTTCATGATGAGTGCGGGATAGTGGAAAAGATGTTCAGGCAGGGCGATCTCGGGCTTTTTCAAATGGAGTTTAACCGCATATTGATCAACTTTTTCGATGCCTGAGAGGTCAAGGTATTCCCCCACCAGCCCCAGCATGGAAGAGCCCACCTCTTTGTTCATCCATTGGTTAAAGTTGAAGATCACATCATCTGCCGCAAAGGTGTCGCCGTTGTTCCATTTAACACCCTGACGGAGATTCAAGGTCCAGGTTTTCAGATCTTCACTGACCTCCCAGTTTTTCAGCAGGTAGGGATGGGTGATGTTCTTGCCGTCGGTAAAGGTGAGGTATTCGGCAACCTGACGCCCCACCTGGGTCGGTGAAACCCATGAAAACTGGGCCGGATGGGTGATCTTGTGAAGCGTGCTGGAGACTTTGAGCACACCGCCCCGCTTGGGAGTGGCCGCAAAAGCTTTTTTGGCCAGGCCGATTCCAGCCATTTGACTGGCCGCAAAGGCAGACATTCCCAACAAAGTGGAATATCTCAGAAAATCGCGGCGTGTGATCTTCCCCTTGTCCATATCGACCTTTAGATCGTAAATGGCCGGGTGAAGGGTTCGTTTCTCTTTCATTACATCCTCCTTTCGTTGTTAACTGTCTTTAAATTTGCGGGTTGTCAGGTGTTAAATGTTTTGCTTCCAGGCATCTTCAGTGAATAAAGTAGGTTATGGTCGAAGTCGGTTTCTGCGAAAACAATTCCAATGAAATGGAAGCAATACCCCGAGGATAATTATTAAAAAATTTCGATTCAGATTTTCATTCAATTTCTAATAATTAAACCGTATCCAACATAGAGAATCGGTCGCCATCTGTCAAGTACAATCCGGATTTCCTCGTTTTTCATCCCATTCATTCTTTCAATCCCTTTATTGGCAAGGATTTACATCAAACATGCTGGTTGTAATTCAGATGGATAGTATTTCACTAGACTGAAAAACGTATTGTAATGCCCGGGTATATTCAGTAAGAGGGATACTTGAAGTTAGATTTTTTACCCCCAAACCGGCAATAGGAGGCTTGCCCATTGAAACTTCAGGCTTTCAACGAATATTGCTCCGGCTGCGACACCTGTCGATTGGCCTGTGCCATCGAAAACTTCCAGGCAGTCAATCCGTCGCGGTCATTGCTGCGGATTGAAGCCCGCTTTCCGGCGCCGGGCACCTATCGCATCCATCTGTGCGACCAGTGCGGGGTGTGCGCCGACAACTGCCCGGAAGATGCCATTCGACTTAAAGACGGCGTTTTCGTTGTGAATCCGGATGACTGCACCGGCTGCCGGATTTGTGTGGAGGTTTGCCCGCAGGCGGTGATGTTTGAGCCGTTGGATTCGGACGTGCCCGTCAAATGCACGCTCTGTGGTCAATGCGCGATCACCTGCCCCCGCCAAGCGATTATTGTGGTGGAAAACCCCAAAAGTGAAACGGCATGACCGGGTTGGCGACATTAGCGCAAGCCTTCCAACCCGCCCATACGCCTGGATGCCATGGTCAGGATGAATGCGGCGGCAATGAGAATACAAAAACAGAATCTATAACCATTTCGTCCCACTATGAGGTGTTTGATGATCTATGGTTATGCAGGCGCCATTCTGCGCGTTGATCTGAGCGATGCGAGTTTTCGCAAAGAGCCGCTCCCTGAGGCCCTGGTGGAAAATTTCATCGGGGGCCGGGGCTTCGTGGCCAAACTGCTGTATGATGAGATTACCCCCGGTATCGAACCCTTCGACCCCCGCAATATGCTGATTGCCGCCACCGGTCCGCTGACCGGTCATTTTCTGCCGGCCAGCGGCAAAACCCATTTCGGCACCAAATCACCGGCCACCGGAGGGTATGCCGACAGCAATATGGGCGGCCACTTCGGTCCGCAGCTGAAATACGCCGGCTATGATGTTCTGGTGATAACCGGCAAGGCGGACAGCCCCAGCTATTTATTCATCAGTGATGATACGGTGGAGATCCGGCCGGCCGGCGATTACTGGGGGCAGGGCTCGATTGCGGCCGAGAAAAACTTGAAAGATTATCTGGGAGACGACTTTCAGATTCTCACCATCGGACCGGCCGGCGAAAAGCGGGTGCGCTATGCCTGCATTTCCCATGATTTCGGACGCCAGGCCGGCCGGACCGGTGTCGGGGCGGTGATGGGGAGCAAAAACTTAAAAGCCATTGCGGTGAAGGGGAGCCAAAGCCTACCGGTTGCCGATCTGAATGAGGCCTATGCCAAGGGCAAGGAAGCCTACCGCAAGGTGATGGCCAAGCCCGGGTTTGAGGGCTGGACGCCCGAGGGTACGGCCGGTATCACCAACTGGACCAACGAGGTCGGCGTATTTCCGACCCGTAATTTTCAAACCTCTTTTGCCGAGCATTACAAGGATATTAACGGTAAAGCCGTCATAGACCGACTGAAGATAACCGACAAGGGGTGCTTCGGCTGTCCCACGCCGTGCGGCAAGTACGGGCATACGAAGACGTTATCGGGTTCGGCCTATGTGGAAGGGCCAGAATATGAAACCATCGCCCTGTTCGGGGGCAACTGTTTATTAAAGACCATCGAAGAAGTGGCTTACGCCAATTATTTGTGTGATGAGCTGGGGATCGATACCATCTCGGCCGGTGTGGTGATCGGGTGGGCCATCGAGTGCTTCCAGCAAGGCATTTTAACCCATGAGGAAATCGGTCGTGAGATTGACTTTTCGGACCTGGAAACGGTTATTTTCCTTCTGGGAAAAATAGCCCGGCGTGAAGGCATCGGTGATTTACTGGCAGAAGGTGTTAAAATAGCTGCTGCAAAAACGGGCAAGGAATCGGAGCGATTTGCCATTCACGTCAAGGGGCTGGAATGGTCGGGCTACGAATGCCGCAATGCGCCCTCGATGATGCTGGCCTATCTGACCGCGGACGTGGGGGCCCATCACAACCGGGCCTGGGTTCTGGGTCACGACCTCGCCGGCGCCTGGACCAATGTTCATGACCTGATTGCCGGCGGAGGCCAGGTTGAAGCCCAGCCCAGGGCGGTTGTCAGCGGCCGCAGCGCGGAATATGTAATCGCATCCCAGCACAAGCGGTCCCTCTTCGATGCCCTCGGCAACTGCCGGCTCCAAATGATGGAGCTGGGCTTTGAGGCGGAACATTACGCCGAACTGTATTCGGTCATCACCGGCAGGAAGAAATCCTGGCAAGAGCTGTTGAATATCTCCGAGCGCATCTGGCACCTGACCCGGGCTTTTTCGGTGCGTGAGATTATCAATTTCGGCCGGGCTCTCGATCTACCACCGGCGCGGCTATACGAGGATCCCATCGCTGATGGGCCCAACCAGGGGCATGTGCTTTCCCGGGAAGATATCGACAACCTGCTGAACTGGTATTATGAAGCCCGGGGGTGGAACCAAAACGGAATTCCAACCCGGGAAACCCTGTGCAAGGTTGGCTTGCCCGGGGTTGCTGAAGATCTCGAAACCAGGGGCCTACTGTAGGGTTCGTCGTTCAGAGTTTCAGGGGGTTAAAACTGCGAATATCGAATTATGAATGCAAAATATCGAAGGAATGAATTTCGTCTATTCTTATAAAAAAAGATTGAGCAATGCGAAACCACCCTTCGACATTCGATATTCGAAATTCTGCGGTTCAGCGGGTCGCTTTTTTTTTGAACTTCTCATCCAAGGAGAAATAGCAAATGGGCAGAATATTTACGCCAACACCCAACGATTTCGGCACAACCGATGCGGTGGTGATCGGGGGCGGCATTGTGGGGGTCTCGACGGCTTTCTGGCTTTCCAAGGCCGGGCTTGATGTGGTGATCGTGGAGATGCGCGACGGCCTGTCGACCTTAACGACGCCGGCATCGGCAGAATGCTTCCGGGCCCAGTTCGCGGAACCGGCCATGGCGGCTCTGGCGATACCGAGTCTGGAGATGTTCGAGCATTTTGATCAAGTCATCGGCCTGCCGGGATACAGCATTTCCATCAAACAACAGGGCTATCTATTTCTCACCGATGATCCGGAAACGGTTGGCGACCTCAAGGAGAACGTGGAACAGCAGCATAAACTGGGAGTTACGGACTCAGAATTTATAAAACGCGCTGAGATCCTTGCAAGGTTTCCCTATATTTCACCATCGGTGCTGGCGGCTACCTTTCGACAGCGGGATGGGTGGCTGTCATGCCATGAGTTAACGCAGGGATTTGCCAAAGGCTGTGACGCCCGGTTTTTCATCAACACCAAAGCCACCGGCATCCAGATGGATAAAAAGGGGATTTGCGGGGTAGAAACCAATCGGGGAGCCCTGCAAACACCAATCGTGGTGAATGCGGCCGGCCCTTTCGCGGGTGAGATCGGACGGATGGTCAACCAGAATTTGCCGCTGGAGCCGGTCCGTCGGCAAAAGG
>JAFDCJ010000285.1 GCA_019312835.1 Deltaproteobacteria bacterium | reverse complement strand
GTGCAGGACGTGCTCGAGCGGCACATCGAGTATTTCAAAGATGTTCAGGTAGGCGCCGGTGAACTCCTGAAATGCCATTGTTATGTAAGTGGGTGGGCATGGCGTATCCGGGTAACCCTCTGCGATAGCCCTGGATTTGTCCAGATAAACCGGGTTGTCATCCCCGATGGCCGCCATCAATTCTCGAATTTTTACACGCTCGACGTTCAAACGATAGGTTGGCAATTTTATTCCGATCTTTGATTTGTCTGCCATAACTGACACTTTCCGTCTGTCTTCATTAAACTTGTAAAATAATGGATTCACCCTGGCCCAGCCCGCCGCAAATTGCGGCAGCGCCGCAGCCGCCTCCCCGTCGCATCAGTTCGTACATCAACGTCATGGTTACACGGGCCCCGCTGGCTCCAACCGGATGCCCGATGGCAATGGCCCCACCGTTGATATTGGTGATCTCTTGAAGGGCGCTGTATTTTTCGGCATCCATCTCGGCCAAAGCCTTTAGCGAAACCAGCGTGACGGCAGCAAAGGCCTCATTAATTTCGATGAGATCAAGGTCTTCAATACATTTTTGGGTATTGGAGAGCGCTTTGTTAATCGACTTGGCGGGCAGGGTGGCCATATATTTAGGTTCTGCCGCATCCCATGCCATGGTTTCGACGGTGGCCAGGGGCTGAAGACCCAATTTGTCGGCCTTCTTGCGGCTCATGATTACAATTGCAGAACCACCGGCGTTCATCCCCGGCGCATTCCCGGCAGTGACCGTCGGGCTGCCGTATATGGTCCTGAGTTTTCCAAGTTTTTCCAAAGTTGTTTTACGCGGCGGTTCGTCTCGGTCAAACACGATGGGATCACCCTTGCGCTGAGGGATCTGAATTGCCATTATCTCTTCGCCGACTTTAAATTTTCCTTCTTCGTAGGCCGTTGCCCAGCGCTCCTGGCTTCTCAGGCCCCAGTTGTCCTGCTCGGCTCTATCGATTTTAAATTCCAGAGCCACCTCACCGGCATCCAGCGCAACCGGATTAAAGCCCTTTTTGCCGTATCCCAGCTCAAACAGAATATCGACCATTTGGATATGTCCCAATCGTTTACCCCATCGCCCGTTGCCGGCTTCGACCAGGTGGCAGGTGTTGCCCATATTTTCCGCACCGCAGGCAATTGCCACGCTGGCCTCCCCGGAACGGATGGCACGAAAGCCCAAGCGCAATGCCGTCATGGAAGAGCAGCAGGCCCGATCGAGGGTCATAGAAACGCTGTCGGCTGGAAATCCGGCCAGTAGCGTAATTTGCCTGGCAGGGACATTCAGATAAGGCGCATATTCGGCAGGGATACAGGTTCCGTAGTAAAGCTCATCGACCTCCGAGGGATCCAATTGGATCCGACGAAGCGCTTCTTTCACCACCATGACCCCCAGATCAATGCTGGGAATTTCCTTGAGAACCCCGTCAAACCGGCCGAATGGTGTTCTGACCGCGCTGACAATAACCACATCGGTATTATCCATAATGTTTTCCTTATGTTAATGCTTAACGGTTATGAAACGGATCGCTTAAATTAGGTTACGAGAGCTGGGCCCGGAAAAATTCGGTTTCCGAATTAAACCGGCACAATTCCGTGCTTGCGGGGTGATCGCTCGCTATGCTTTTTCGCCAGCATTTTGAGTGCCTGGATTATTTTTATCCGGGTTTCTGCCGGGTCAATGATATCGTCAATCACCCGTAAACCGGCTGCCAGATAAGGCGTAGCGTAATTTTTTTCGTATTCGGCAATAAATTTTTGACGGGCCGCCGCAGGATCCGCCGCGCTGGCAATTTCTTTGGCCCAGATAACTTCGGCGGCGCCTTCCGGGCCCATGGATGCGCATTCCGCAGTCGGCCAGGCGTAAACCAGGTCGATGCCCAGTTCTTTGGGGCCCATGGCCGACCAACCGCCACCGTATGCTTTGCGCAGGATAATGGTGATCATGGGAACCGTGGCTTCAGAATAGGCATAGAGCATTTTCGCGCCATGGCGGATAATGCCCCCATATTCCTGGTCAATTCCGGGCAGGAAGGCCGTAGTGTCCATCAAGGTCACGATGGGGATGTTAAATGCATCCAGGATCTGAATAAATCTGGCACCTTTATCGGACGCATTGATGTCGATGCTTCCCCCTAAAAATTTGGACTGGTTGGCAATAATGCCGATACTGCGACCATCCATTCGGGCGAGGCCGATCACCAGATTCGGTGCGTAATCCGGCTTGATTTCCAAAAAATGTTTTTCATCTACGATTTCCTCGATGACCCGCCGCACATCGTAGACTTTTTTCTTTTCAGCCGGAACGATTTCCAGCAGTTCCGGGCACCTCCTCATGGGGTCATCGCTTGTGGCAATCCGGGGCGGTTTTTCAAAGCAATTTGAGGGAAAATAGGACAGCAGCGCCTTGATCGTTTCCAGGCAATCATCATCATCCTCAGCTTCAAGGTCGGCAACGCCGCTCTTGCGGCAGTGAATCTGTGAACCGCCCAGCTCATCGGGGCTGGTTTCCGCCCCCGTGACAGCCTTGATCGCCGCCGGCCCGGTAATGAACATAAAGCTGGTCTTTTTGGTCATCAGGATAAAATCCATCAGTGCCGGTGAGTAAACAGAGCCGCCCGCCGAAGGTCCCATAACGGCCGCAATCTGCGGGACGACACCGGAACACTTCGCGTTTTGATAAAATAGCCGGGCAAAGGTGATATTTTCAGAGCCCTCCTGAAGCCGCGCCCCGGCCGAATCATAGAGGCCGATCAAGGGGACTTTTTGTTCATAGGCCATGGCAGCCAGATCCGCCATTTTCTTCTGGTGTACCGGGC
>JAFDCJ010000284.1 GCA_019312835.1 Deltaproteobacteria bacterium | reverse complement strand
TCCTTTCGGAAGCATTTCCCAATTTAAGAAAAATATTACATTTGCAGGACTGGCACGCCACCCTAGTAATGATTTTTAAGGCCGTTACCGGAGAACTGATGTTTGAACATACGGCCCGGCTGTTTGCAGATATTCGCAATAAAATAAAGTTCGGCCAGACGCAAGGCTTGCTGGAAACCGAAATCGTCGCGGATGTCAGCCGTGCGTTTTGGCGCAGTGCGTTGGTGGAATTTCAGGCCAGGATGAAACAAAGGGAACAGTTGCTTAAATCCATTTTTTTGACCATCCCCGATACCTCCAAAAAGATGTTTAAAAAGGTATTATCCAAAGATATCCTCGCCACCACTGAAAAAATAAAGCGTTGCATCAGCAATCAGACGGTTTTTGAAAGCCCGCAAAGCCAGCAACGATTGCTTGATTCCTCGCCTGCCAGAATCGATCAGCTTCGGATCGAATTTGAAAATAAGGTGAAGTCCATGAGTAACAAATCAAGCGATCAGGCAACCACGATTGTGTTGCTAAAATATCTGCGCACCTTGAAATTGCATGTCGAACAACAAAAACAGCTGTTGATAAGGTTCGAAAAGGAGGTCTCAAGAATTTCTGCTTACACGTTGCTGGGCTTCATGTTCAACAACCTATACAAATCCATGTTTCGCGAAGAGTGGTGGGTTAAGCCGGCGGCGAAAGAAAAATTTTCGGACGCAGATGTTGATGAGGCAACTCTTCAGGCAACGGTCTAGCGTCGCGTCTAAGAAATAATTTACAATATTTTTTCACTTACCAGAGTCATTGCGAGGAGTGCAACGACGAAGCAATCTGATGAAAAGGCACTGGTGTTAATGCGTTAAAGCCGAAGCGATTGCTTCGCTTCGCTCGCAATGACACTTTTGGCGGTGCAGATTTATTAAAGGAATTTGCGGAACACGAAAATCGAACCTATCCCAAAAATGCCAATATCGAGGACGAGGACAAGTACGAGGACGAATACGAGCTGAGGCACCGTTAATCCGAATCGTACTCGTCGTCGTCCTCGTTCTTGTTATTTTTATTTGACAGCTTGTTTCCCCTCATTGTATTCTGATAATCGGATGGCCGTCATTCAATTTGGAAGAACCGCTGATTCTTCATGAAACCGTAATTAAGTAACTTTAGTTTCTTGTGCTTACCTCAAATGGCCCACCACCAGGAGACTCAAAATTTAAGCCCCAAACAAGGGCAATTGCTGGTCAAACTGGCCAGGCAAACGCTGTCGCAACAGCTCGCAAAACAGATTCCGCAAGATGAGATCGATTCTTTGAATACCGCACTATCTGATCCCAGCTTTAATTCATCATGCGGGACCTTCGTAACGCTGACTATTGATGGGCAAATGCGAGGATGTATCGGCAACCTTACTTCCGATGAGCCCCTGGCATCCGGCGTTCGCCGGAATGCCATCAATGCCGCATTTCATGACCCGCGTTTTTCGCCGCTGAGCCCTTCGGAACTGGACTGCGTTTCAATCGAAGTCAGCATTCTAACTGAGCCCTGTCCGCTGTATTACCGGGAGGCATCTGATCTGTTAAAAAAGCTCCGTCCCAATATCGATGGGGTGATTCTTCGCAAAGACCTGGCCAGCGCTACCTTCCTGCCGCAAGTATGGGAACAGCTCCCACAGCCAGAGGATTTTCTCACACATCTCTGTTTGAAAGCCGGCCTGGCAGCAGATGCCTGGCAGCATTCGCGGCTTGACGTTTCGACCTACCAGGTCCAGTACTTCGAAGAACACAGCTAGAACCCAACGCAAAAATGTCTTTTGGCCCAAGCTCTTTGGTGGTGCCTCGTTTTCCAGCGTTGCTGGATTCCCCATCTGATCTTATACTGTCTGTGGGTCACAAACCAGAGGACCGCCGCGCGTGTCTCGGCGAAGCCTTTAGGCGAAGACGGAATCTTGAACCAAAATCCTATTTTTGAGAGGGGTTCTAATAGCGCTGATATGCATAGAGAGACGGCCTCAGCTACGAGTCTTCCATCTCCTCGTTGTCTTTTTCATACGCCCTTTTTCTGAGCATTCTTCGAATAAACCCCAATACCGTCAGCAATGCCGCCGACACAAACAGAATTTCATAGAGGTGAATGGAAAGGTAGGTAAGCCAATTGATATTCGCTTTGAGATGGTTGTGCCACTGTTCTTCCAGCGTTTCAAATGAGATACCAAAACGGTATTCAACTGCGGATTCAATAGCAACTCCTTGCCGCAAAAGGTCCAGAAGATCATATATACTTTGCGGACCGTAATGACGACTCAAATACTCCACTACACTTTTACTCTGTTCATAGGCCAGAACGAGGCCGTTTTTATCATGCGGGAAACGGTATGCTAGATTTACCAGATCAAAATCGCTGCCTGACAAAATGGCTGCCGGCAACCGGGAGCGTTTGCTGTCCATTAGGATATCGGCTAACCCGTCGCTGACCCACTGGCAGACACCTTCATCCAACCAACGGGGCAGTTTATCATTTTTGATATGGTGATGCAGCAATAGATGACACAATTCGTGTTTCACAATCGATTCCAGGGTAAAGGGTGACGTATTCATCTTTGAGTAATCGATAACCACCACGTTTTTTTTCGGCAGCGCGTATGCCACCACGATTTCATTGCCCGCCAGTTCCTGGAATCTTTTTTGATTATTGATCAGCACCAAGGTGGGCCGAAAGTTCACCGACCATTGAAACATAGATTCGAGCGTCTGTTTAATCGTGGGATATGCCCTCAAGATCTGCTGTGCGGTTTGATCCAGCCCCTCATCGTAAACAATCATAAGCTCCGGTGTATTCATCGTTGCCGGACCGGCCGCATTTAATAATGGAGGCGCTATTAACAAAAGAAAAGATAATGATACTAATGCCCGCACGCCCATGTTGACCTAAAATTCTCCAAATATGAATATCATCAGACGTTCATACCTACCTGGGATTTGAAATATTGGCCGGTTGGACAATATTGAATAATGTGATAAACGCTAAAAGGCATCTGGTTGACTGAAAGTATAGTTTAGCTTTTGAGATAAACTATATCCAACCTGCATGAATAAGTAAAACGGGTTCCCCAAACCTGTTAGTATGTGTGCCCTGAAATTCGGACCTTCCAATCGAGGAGCAGTGATGTCGGAGATTCGTAATCGAACCATTCAAGGTTTACAGGTCGGCGATGCCTTTACCATATCGCGGCGTTTTACCGAAGAAGATGTGATGACCTTCGCAGACGTTACCCGGGATTATAATGCGGTCCATCTTGATTCGCGATTTTCCGGTGCCAAAAACTTCAAAGACCGCATCTGCCACGGCCTGCTGGTCGGCAGCCTGTTAACTGAAATCGGCGGCCAGATTGGCTGGCTGGCTTCAGCCATGAACTTTCGATTCAAAAAGCCGGTTTATTTCGGTGAAACCATCACCTGTAGATTTACCATCAGCGATATTGATGAGCGTCGGCGTGCCCATGCAGACGCCGTCTATTTCAATCAGGATGGCGAAATTGTTCTCGAGGCAGAGCTAAAAGGGATTTTACCGGATGCAGCCGAGCGCCGCATCTTGGATACCATGATGGCTGAGGGCGATCCGACCAATAAGACAAAATCAAAAGAACGATAATAATTAAAAGCGCACATCATTCCGGCTGCTGCTTTTGATTTTGTGGTGCACGATTGCCTGTTGAATTTGGGCTTGAACCGGCGGCAGTCACCGATGATCTGATCATATTTGAGTGCCCCTCAAACACAGCGCCTTCTTTAATGTCGATGGACGCTGCGGTGCAATCGCCGACAAGTTTTCCGGTAGTGTGAATCTCCAGTTGCCGATGAGCTTTTACGTTCCCGCTCACCTCTCCCTGGATAATGATATTTTTGGCTTCAACATCGGCCTCAACGATACCGGTGTTGCCGATGAAGATATCACCGGATAGTACAACGGTGCATTTGAGGTAGCCCTCCACATGTAGGTTTTCAGGTACTCGAATATCCCCGTCAATTCTGACATTTTTACTCAG
>JAFDCJ010000283.1 GCA_019312835.1 Deltaproteobacteria bacterium | reverse complement strand
TACGTGAGCATTTTAAATCAAATCGGGCCCACCTTTAAAAATAATAATCGATGGGTTATCCAGCCATGCAGGACAACGCAGTATTTGGGCGTTAGATGGGGTTTAGAAACCACTTTCAATGGCATTTCATGGCTTTGCCATCTGTACTTTTATTCAACCGGTCCAGATACCGGCGCCAGATGCCTTTTTTCTTTCCAGCCGTCACGTTCTTGTATTTGCCGGGGTTCTTTTCAAAAGTCCTCTGACACCCTTCGGCGCAAAAATAAAATATCTCATCTTCATATTCAGCCGTCATTTCGCTGTTGCAGGGATCGACTTCCATCCCGCACACCGGGTCGACAGCAATTTTTTTTGATGCAGCTGATGATTTCATGGGGTTACCTCCCTTGTCGATCATAGTTAAAAGATAGCAACCTTTTGCAGAATCTCAAGCCGACCCGGTTGAAATGCGTGTTGTCATTCCCGCGAAGGAGACTATGTCATAATTAAGAAAATTACTTATTTTCTGATCGTCATGCCGGACTTGATCCGGCATCCAGTAGTGTAACACTTTGAAAAAGCGGGATGCAAGCACAGGCAAAAGCCGCTCCCACAATTGGTTCTAAAGACGATATAGAGAAAAGAAAGAGAAAAAAAACATATCACTTAAATATAAAAAAATGGCCTGCATCCGACAGTAAGCAGGCCATTTTTTTATTACAGCTCAATACCGAGCCGTTCCCACACGGACTCTCCATCGCCGATTTTGGCGGCTTTCAGGTGGGGATAAGTTGTTATGAGAAAATAAGCCAGCGGCAGGACCCCTAAAACGATGATAATGGTGTCCGGCAGGGCACGAAAGGTTCCCAGAAATACGATGGCGCTTTTCTCGAAGAACTCTGCGCTTCTGGCAGCCCACAACCCGTCCTTAAACGAAATCCAGGCCTGGATGGCGCCAACCGGCAGCAGGGTCGCAAAGGCCATTAAAAACAGACCGCCGTTGAGGCCCCAGAAAGACAGCTTCAAAATGCCGTCCTTCCAGTAGGCCTTGTCCACCAGGCCCCGCCACGAGAACAGCAGCAACGCCACGGACAGCATGCCGTAGGTCCCGAACATGGCCGTATGGCCGTGGTGCATGGTCAAATAAGTCCCGTGCTCGTAAAAATTGATGATGGGCAAATTAATCAGAAAGCCGAAGATGCCGGCACCCAGGAAATTCCAGAAGGATGCGGCCACCAGAAAATACATCGGCCACTTGTAACTGAATTCCCGTCCCTGTTTACGGATGTCCCGGTATTCCATTAACCCGCGAACCACCAGCGTCAGGAGCGGGACCGGCTCCATGGAGGAGAAAATGGCGCCCCAGCCCACCCAGAAGGCGGCCCCTCCGTACCAGTAATAGTGATGGGCGGTGCCGATGATACCGCTGATAAAGGTGATCGCCGCCGTAAAATAAGCCACTCGCAGCGCGGCCTCGGCGGTGGCGAGCCCCATCGCCACCATCAGCAGGGCGATGACGGCAATGCCGAAAAATTCAAATATGCTTTCCACCCAGAGGTGAACCACAAACCAGCGCCAGTAATCTGCCATGGTGAGATGGGAGCCCTTGCCGTAAAAAAGCCCGAAACCGAAAAAGGCCACAACCAGGACGGCACTGAACACGTAAAACCAGATCAGGGCGCTGAATTCATCCTTGTGGGCCTTTAAATGGCTGCCGACAGCGCGGTATACGATCACCAGCCAGTAAATCAGCCCGCCGAACAGCAGGATCTGCCAGAGGCGGCCGAGCTCGAGGAATTCCCAGCCCTGATGACCGAGCCAGAACCACCAATCACCCAGCATGCCCTTGATCCCCAACACCTCGCCGGTAAGGCTTCCCACCGCCACCAGCAAAACGGCCCCAAAGAGCACCTGGACCAGGAGCCCCTGTTTGGCCGGCTCTTTGCCCCCGATGATGGGCGCCAGGTAAATGGCCGAGGCCAGCCAGGTGGTGGCAATCCAGAACACCATCAATTGCAGGTGCCAGGTTTTGGCCCAGTTGTAGGGAATGAGATCGGCCACGAAGTCGAAGAAAAAACTCCCCGGATGAATGGTGTAATGGGCCAGCAAACCGCCGAAACTTGTCTGAACCAGAAACAGCAGGATCACCACCACAAAGAATTTGGCGGCCGCCAGCTGGCTGCGGGTCAGGGGCATGTCGATCAGCTTTTCGGCCAGCGCAACCCCTTTGGCCTGCCCGTACCATAACCGGTGTCGATGGATCCAGTAGACAAAAAGACCCAGAACGACGAGCAGGGCAACGATGCCGGCGATGGAGTAAAAATAGGTTTCCGTACTGGCCACATTTCCCACTCTTTTGTCGGGCGGCCAGTTGTTGGTGTAGGAATAGTCCTCTCCCGGGCGCAGGGTCGAGGCAACCCAGGCAGTCCAGAAGAAAAAACGCGAAATTTCAAGACGCTGAGTCTCCTCCTTGATGGTATTGGGCAAGAATCCGAAGCGTTGCATCCCTTCGGTGAAAATTTTTTCCCAGTACTGTCTAACCCGGTTGAGTCCTTCGACCTGGGCGGCCGTTAAAGCGAGGGTATCCGAAGCCGCGTCATAGCGGTTGGGTTTGGTTTCGTGGGCGATTTTGACATCGACGAGCCCTTTCTGGAGGTCATCCAGGTCGCTATAGGCCTTACCATAGTCCTGGCTGGCATAGTAATCACCGATGGCATCGGCAATCAGCTTCAGGCTGGCGGCCGAAAATTCCGGTCCCCTCTGGGACCCGTGGCCCCAGACGGCCCCCTGATCCATCAGTCCGTAACGCTGGTAGACGTTTTGCCCGTCAATGATGTTTGCTTTTGTAAACAGGACCTTGCCGTCGGGACCGACGACCTGTCCCGGATAAGGCGGCAAATCCTTTTTCATGGCAATGCCGCCGCCAAGGAGAACTGCCATGGCCACTACAAAACACAGAATGGCAGCCCATTTAAGGGTGTTGAGAGACATTGTGCACCTCCTGTAAAAAAGTTATGAATTCGCAGATAATATGGCGAGAGGAAGCAGCGGAGAGGCAAAGGCCAGGTATCCGTTTTGTTCGCAAGTCCAAAACAATCAGAATTTCAGGTGCGGTACAGGATTCTAATTCCGATCCCCGACTTCCAACTTCGGCATCTTATCTTTTGAGTGAGCTCAGGCCAACTTTCGATGACTGTCTGATATATCCGCTTTGCAGGTCAACCAAACCACACCCTAAATACAATTACCCGGCCCCTGTAAAACGATGCCATCATCGTCGTTTGCCAGATGGTTCAGGCTTGAAAAAGTTTTCCCGACGATGGTTTATGTTGTTAGCTTTTGTTGCCGGGTAACGCTTTGACTTAGGTCAAAATTGACATAAGGTCGACAAAACGGGCATTGAATTTGTGTTATTTTATATTAAATTCAGCCTCTTAAATCCTAAAATAATTTTTTGGTTGATATATGTGCGAAGTATGAAATACTGGAAACTGACTTAAAAATGAAGGGGAGGAACGACCGTGTTTACTTCGCAGGATCGACAAACAAATTCCGGTCTGTTAATCATGCGCCTGGGTCTGGCAGCTGTTCTTGTGGTTCATTCCCTGCCTAAATTGTTTGCAGGTTCGGCTAGCTGGCAAAGCGTGGGGACAACACTGGGCTTTATCAATGTCGGTGTGCCGCCGGCGATTTTAGGCTTTGTCATGCTGCTGCTGGCGGCCATGGGGGCGGTCAGTTTGCTGTTCGGGTATTTATTCCGGATTGCCTGTATCATTTTGTTTGTTATGTTTGGCTTATATTTCTTCAATTATTTCCGCATCGGCTACCAGACCTTGATGCTGTTTTCGGCGGGGCTTGCCGCCGTGTTTTTCGGCCTGATTTATGTGGGGCCGGGGCGGTACTCGATAGCCGTAAAGCTCGAAAAAAAGTAGAAGCTATCTCAAAGGTGCATATTACACTCAATAGCTGCGTTGCGATTTAGTTTTAAATGCTCACGTACAAATTAGCTCATGGCTCATAGCTGATAGCTGATAGTCCAAAGGATTGTAATCATTTTACTATAAGCTGTGAGCTATCGGCTATGAGCTTTTATTTGCCTTGCTCTTGAGCGTAATCTACACCTTTGAGATAGCTTCTACATTTCAAATTGTGTTAATCGGGTTTTTAAAAAATTATGACAAACGAAATCAATGAAACCCATCTGGGTGGGGTTTGCCTTACGCGGACGGGGGGTGATTCGGTGACGATTTCCTGGCAGCCTCGTCGCAAAGACGCGCAGGTGAAAATTTTTGCCGGTGAAGATCCCGATGATATGGATCGTGGTAAGCCGGTGGCTGCGGTCAGAGGGGCAACCGAAGTCAGCATTGCGGGTTTGGATCCGGATACGCGCTATTATTTCGAAGTCGTGCCTTCGGACGGGCCGCGCCTGATCATCAGCGAGCGGCGGGTACAGCTGGAAGGCGGGGTTAATTTCAGGGATCTTGGCGGTTATCGGACGGTTGACGGCCGGCGGATCAAATGGGGCAGGATTTTCCGCTCGGATCATCTGGGCCGGCTCACCGATCGGGATGTCTTACTCTTGCAGAAGATGGGAATTCGTCTGGTTTGTGATTTTCGTACCCCGGCCGAAATCAAAAAATTGCCGGACCGGTACCCCGACAATCATCCGGCGAAAACGCTGCACCTTCCTGTTCAGCACGGCGAGAGTGATCCGGCCAACACCTTCGACCGTATCAAAAAAGGCGATATCGACTGGATGACCGAAGAATACATGATCAAAGGCTACATCAAAAATATCGAAAATTTTGCCCCTATGTGGGCCAGGTTCTTCGAAAGCCTGGCCGAGCCATGCAACCGCCCCCTGGTCTTTCATTGCACCGGCGGCAAGGACAGGGCCGGTATGGCTGCGGCGCTTATTCTGCTTGCGTTGGGCGTCCCCGAGGAAACGGTTATTCAGGATCATGGCCTTTCCAACCTGTATATTGCGGCTGTTCTGGAAACCATCTATGACCGGATAAGGGACATGGGGGTGGATCCCGATCGAATTTCGGTCTATTTCACCGCACCGCCAAATGCCATGCCGGCCGTCCTGGCCCACCTGGCTGCAGCGTACGGATCGACGGCAAACTATCTGGTAAAAAAAGCCGGCATCGATAAAGAACTGTTAACCCGGCTCAAAAACGAGCTGCTGTTGTAAGGCCGGTTGGCGCGTTCGCCCGTTTATGCAGAACCGTATTCAATGCCTGACGGGCAACCCGTCTGATCCCGCCGCGGCGGGAGCGGGCCTATCATACGACCAGTACCGGACACGGCGCCGTCTTCAGGACCCGATGGGTGCAGCTGCCGAGCAGCAGGCCCTCCAGGTCACTGCGCCCCCGGGAGCCCATAATTATCAAATCCGCCCCTTCAAATTCGGCTGCCTGGCAAATGGCCCTGGCGGCGGGCCCTTCCAGAACTCTCTCGGTATAGACCACCCCCGCCGTGTTCATAATTTCGCGATAGGGTTCCAGCAGCTCATTGGCATTTTTCATTATTTTGTTGATGGCTTTCTGGAAATAGGGTTCACCCAGGACAACCGGAAAGGATTTGTGGCAATGTATCAAGATGATTTCGCTGTTCATGACGCCGGCCATATCCACCGCATAGGCGGCCGAACGCATGGAATAATCGGAACCATCCACCGGGACAAGGATTTTTTTTAGTTGCATTGGAATCGCCCTCCTGTTGCAATCGCCTGATTCGGTTCAGATGTTTTGTTAGACAACCAATGATGACATGACAGCTTTTTACAGTGGTTGTGAAAAAAAGGTTGCTGTTTTCCGATGCTTATTCATTATCAATTGATACCATCCGGTCTTGATTGCCGAAATCACACTAACAGACAGTGCCGAAAATCAGAACTGAATAATATTGATGGGTTGTTTTCAAGTCCACCGGGGGCGGATGACAGCCGCAACGTTTAAAGTTCTGCCGTGCTGTTGTCGTCCCCCGCCCATAGGGCGGGGAAACACGCCCGGGGCGTGCAAGTCCGCGCCATCCGCCCAGCGGGTGGTCATTGATTCAATAATTGAATTGACTTTCAGGCCGCAGTTTCTTATAGTAACCCCGCTTTAATGGCAGACGAATGACGGCCCTGTGCTGCGAAATTTTCAGTTGGCGTATTTTCTTTCATCCCTTAGTGATTCTTTGATGGCGGCCCCCAAAAACCTGTTTAACTATCTTTCTAAAGAGAGAGAGAGCGATGGAAAAGAAAGTTTTAGTTGTCGACGACGAGGATTTTCACAGGGAGCTCATGCAGAAACTTCTCTCTAAATTGGGTTACGAAGTTGCTGTCGCCGAATCGGCCGAAGAGGCGTTTGCCCTTTTAAGGGAAGAAAAATTCCCGGTGATCATCACGGATCTAATCATGCTGGAGATGGATGGGGTGGAGTTCTGCCAGATGCTCAGAGAAACCGATACCAAAACGGTTGTAATTGCGTTGAGCGGTCACACGGAATTGTATAACACCGACAAGCTGATCGAGGCCGGTTTTGATAATCACCTTACCAAACCCATCAATATTGAAACCATCAGCCAGGCGATCAACGCAGGTTTCGAGCAATACCAGAAGAGAGCTTAATTCCGGGCTGGAAACATAAAACCATAAAGACTTTAGCCGATTTACTTTTTCACCAGGACGATCGGTTCATTTACAGGTGCTCATTATAATCCTTTGCGAGCCTGCCGCCTTGGCGTGAGATTTTTTTCTTCATAGGCCGCCCCTCCCGATTCCCAAAAGAATTTCAAAGCTTCCAGAAGTGGTTTTAAAACCTCAGATCACGTCCAAAGACAAGGCACCTAAAAGTTCATAGCCTGTAGCTCACAGCTCATAGTATAAATGATTTTAATCCTTTTGACTATCAGCTATCAGCTACGAGCTATGAGCTAATTTGTACGTGAGCATTTAAAAACGAATCGGGCCCACATTTGAAAATAAAAACAGATGGGTTATCCAGCTATGCTGGGAGGCCCACCCTTTTAAGATTAAATCGATGGGTCATGCAGCTATGCTGCGCAACGCAGTATTTGGGCGTTAGATGAGGCTTTAAAACCACTTCTAATCAGAGATAGGGCCTTTGACGACCCTATTACGCCCCTGTTTTTTGGCCTCATAAAGATACTTATCCGCGGTGTTGATGAGGGCTTCCGGTGTGATGCGGTGAGAAGTGGTTGCGGCATCAAAACCGGTGACCCCGAAGCTGGCCGTAATGCGGACCCTGTCCTCCTCGGTTTCGATCACTTTTTGAGCGATATGTTTGCGGAGTCTTTCTGCCAGGCCGCAGGCATCGTCAAGCTTGGTTTCGGGCAGCACGAGCATGAATTCTTCCCCGCCGTACCTTGCCACCCAGTCGGTATCGGCGCGAATGAGATCGGTGATACTCTGCACGAATATCTTCAGAACCTCATCGCCGCATTGATGGCCATAGGTGTCGTTGACATTCTTGAAATGATCGATGTCGCACATCGCCAGTGCCAGCGAATGTTTGTAGCGTAAGGCCCTTTTAATCTCCCGGGGCAGCAGTTCGTTCAGATGCCCGCGGTTGTAACATCCGGTGAGAGAATCGGTGCGGGACAGCAGCTTGATTTCCTTGTTGGCCTTTTCCAGGGAAAGATGCTCTTTTCGCAGCCGCTCGTATAACAGCGTATTTTCCATTACCAGAGAGCATTCTTTGGTCAACATCGTTAAAAGCTTCATGTTTTCATGGGTAATAAAGCTTTCCTGGATGGGCGTGACGATCATGACCACCCCCAGGGTGCGCTTGACCGTGGACAGGGGCAGCATCACAATCGATTTGGTCTTCTCAAATGCCAGGGCGGGTATCAGGGCCGGCTGCCGGCGATTGACGATCCACGAGAATATGCCGCATTCAATTTGAAGGTCAATTTCATCCCTGCAACGCCTGGAACTGTTTTCCGGTACCGTGTGTTTCAATACAAATTCGTTGCTTTTATCATCCACAAGAAACAGCGCACACACCTCTATTTCAATCAAATTTTGAACATCCACCAAAAAGGCCGTCCAGATCTGATTGACGCTGGAGGGAAAATCAAGTCTGTCCTGGAACTGTCCCAGCCGTTCGATATTTTCAATAAGCTCTAAGAGAGCTGCCCGTCCTTCACCCATGGCATTCGCTTTAGTGGTTTCGATGGTTTCGATGGTTTAGATGGTTTTGTTCGTTAAGATCGTTTAGATCGTTTAGATCGTTTAGATTGTGGGGTTATCTTAGCACAATCAGATACTTAGATAAAGTGTTGAGTTGTCCTGCCGGCAGATTACGGCGCAAACCTTTTTTGCGCTGGATTTTTTCAAGGGTTCGGTATAGTCTTTAGCGTTCTTTGGTCACCCTGCTTCGCTCTGCGAGCTTCGCGGGGCAAGCTGGTAGCTGGTCACTGGCTGCATTGTATTATATGGCGCACGGTGCAGGACTTAAGGTAAGGCGCAAGGCTAAAGGTGTAAGGTTCTGAAAAGCAGAGGTTCGGCCTTGTGCCATGCGCCGTGAGCCCAGCGCCGTTTTATTATTGCCGTGAGCCGTGAGCCTATTCGAAACAGGCAACCAGAAAATAGATGCCTAAAGGAGCTTTAAAAGAAACTTGAACACTAACCAACCTGTAACCCTGTTCATCCAATGCCTGGTGGACGGGCTATACCCCGAGGTCGGCGAAGCCGTGGTGGCCGTATTTCGCAAGCTGGGTCTCACGTTGACATGTCCGACCCGGCAGACCTGCTGCGGGCAGCCGGCCTTTAATGCGGGTTATTGGGGCGAGGCCCGGGTGGCCGCGAGACGGTTTATCGAAATTTTCGAATCAGCGGAAGTCATAGTGTGCCCTTCCGGATCATGCGTGACGATGGTCCGGCACCACTATCCGCAATTGTTCGAGGGGGATGCGGCCTGGGCGCAGCGGGCGCAGCAGGTGGCCGCCAAAACCTTCGAGCTGACCGAATATCTCGTGGACGTCCTGGGGGTGACCGATCTGGGGGCCCGATTCGATGGGGTGGTGACCTATCATGACGCCTGCCACCTGTTGCGCAACCTGCGGATTAAAGCGCAGCCCCGGAAGCTATTAAGCAAGATTTCCGGTTTGGATTTCGTCGAAATGAATGCCTCCGACCGCTGCTGCGGATTCGGCGGCTCGTTTTCCTTCAAGTATGCGGATATATCCGCCGCCATGGCACAGGACAAGGTCGATAACATTATCGCGTCGGGCGCCGACACCGTCGTCGGCTGCGACATGGGCTGTTTGATGAATATTCAGGGGATGCTGAGCCGGCAGGGATCATCCATCCGGGTGATGCATATTGCCCAGCTGCTGGCCGGCTGACGCTGGCAAATGACTATCGACAATTGACTAATGACTAATGAAGGAATTCTATCCATTTGAAATATAGAATCGAAAGTATTCCTTAATTCGACATTCGACACTTGTCCGCCTCTAGCGGATTTGTCAATCGACATTCCAAGTGGAACGCGAAACACGAAACTCGTAACCCGTAACTCGCAACGCGCAACTCGTAACACGCAACCCGTAACGCGAAACGCGCAACACGAAGACTATGAGCGAAATATGTATCGGAGACTATAAAGCCGAGGCCAAAAAGGCGCTGAAAAATGAGGTGCTGCAGGGGGCGCTGGCTGATT
>JAFDCJ010000282.1 GCA_019312835.1 Deltaproteobacteria bacterium | reverse complement strand
CCGGCCCGGCTGGCCTTAAGTCCGGTGCTGCCCAGCAAGCCAAAGGCAACCGGTGCATACCGATCGGCATATTCGGCTGTGGCATCGATGGTGGCATACCCCTCGATCATCATATCCCCTCCTGGTGAAGTGCGAAGCTAAAAAAATATAGCTAATTGAAATAGTATATGACGCCCGCGGCACGCAGGCAACCCCCGTATGGGTGCGGGATGCAGCGCATGGTTTAGTTCCGCCTGCAAGCTCCCGAATGAAGGGGGGGAGTTTGACGGAACCTGCCGGGATCGGCACGGCGGACTGCTGCTCGCCGGGACAGAGCTGCGAAGGTTAAAAGAAGGAAGCATCCGGGTGAAGTTATGAAAAAAGATTATCAGGGTGTTGGTGTGCTGGCCTGGTCGCCACCCTTGATCTTGAGCCGGTAAACAGCTTGCGGCGTATTAATTTCTTTGCCCGCCATCATCTCCTGGATGGCCGGGGTCACCTTCTCAAAGACCCTGTATAACCCTTCCATCAGTTCGACCTCGGAGATCTCCCGCCACTCTTCCGTCTCACTGTATTTAGCCTCGTATAGGGGCAATGAATACATCCGCCTCCCCCAGTCATTCCCGGAGTTAGTCAGAGTCAGCGTCTACCCACAAAGCGGGTGGTTTGGATTTCCCCGCGCTTATGGGCGGGGGAAGACAAACGCACGTCTGTGCTTTCATCGTTGCGGTTGTAACCGGGTGCTTAGTCCCGCCATGGCGGGATTTGAAAACAACCAATTCAAACCAACGATTGGCTGGCCGCTGCATCAACTGGGGCAAAACAGGCACGAAGACACCATGCGCAGGCAAGTCGCTTCTTCATTTCTTCCCCCCCAGGTAAGATAGGAAGTGCGCACATCGTTGCAGCTGGGCCGTATGGTTGAATTTTCTTTTGCGCGGGCGGCTGCCGACCGTTGAGAGTCGGGCATGTGCCGGGGCAAACACCTTTCGAATAGCCAAAGCGCGCTGAATTGTCAAGATTTGTTTAGCGGAAAGCCCATCCGTTTATAAAACTCGGGCAGGCGCCTTTCGTCATACGACGGGCATTCATCCAGAATCTCAAGGGTGGCCTGCTTTCTCAGGGGCCATTCAGCTTTCTTTTTCGAAAAAATCACATCGTTGCTGATATTGGCATAGCAGGCTGGACCCGGTGTGCGAAAGTGTCGGCTGGTTTCCGCCCAGATTTCCTGAAGCGGTCGTTCGAAAATATTGCCGAATGACAGCATGGTAAAGTCGCAGGGACAGACATTGCCCTGGGAATCGATAAACATATAGTTAAATCCGGCGCCGCACCCGTAATATTTTTCGGACTCAAAAAAATCATAGGCAAATACGCCGGGATAGCCTTTGGTTCGGGTGCACTTTTTTTGAATTTCGACTATGGTCTGCCCATTTTCCGGTGACAGCCTTTCTTCCGGTTTGGTCGTAAGTTTGCCGCTTAAGATCGGCGAGGTCAGCCGCATGTCGTTAATGCCGATATCCCTGAAAAATTCAATCACCTTGAATATCTCCTGCCGGTCACTGACAAGGGGCTTATCCGGCACAAACGACACCGCGACGTAAAAGCCTTCATCCTGGAACAATCTGATGGCGTTTACGGCATAATCAAAAATGCCCTCCTTGCGGCGGCCCTTATCATGAACCTCGGCCTTATAGTGATCGAGACTGATAACCGGAATTTCAAGCCCCGCGCTTTTCAGGTCTTTTACCCGCTGCCGGGTCAGCTTGTATCCGGTGGTAAATAAAAGCGGCATCGATCTTTTGTCAATGCATGCGGTGATCTCTTCGAGATCATCCCTCAGCAGCGGCTCTCCGCCGGTGAGTCCGATCACGCTGGTGCCCAGGTCCTGGACATCGGCGATGGCTTTTCTCAGCTGCTCAAGGGTCGGAACATCTTTTTTGGAACGATCGGAAAAGGAACAATGCCAGCAGTGGCAGGGGCATTGCGGCGTTACGGCAAAATTGGTTACAACCGGCAAGGGTTGTCCGGCGGATATGGCAATAACGCCTTTGAGAAAGCGGTCGTAGGCCCGCGACGGAAAATAGGGCGTAAAGGTGTTGGTGTAGATCTTATTGCCGATCCTGGTGAGCTTGCTTTCCTTGGAAACATAGTTCAGGGCCAGTTTTTGTCGGAGGGATAATTTCTTGAGCTCCTTGTTCATACCCATTTTCAATGTTGTCAGAAATTTCTGAATCCCGTATAACTGTGTGCCATTATGTTTGCGCATTGCAGCCCCTGGGTTTATGTTGGATGATCCTAAGGCCGTCCTGACCGCTTGCCTGATCTAACAATGTGGCGTAAATATACGATTTTTTCAACCTAAATGCTATGAACCTCAAAAGAAACGTTTTCCCGGCGCTGGCCACCGGCCTGCTATTGGGGCTGCCCTGGTCGGTTCCGGATTTGTTCCTGGTGGTTTTCATTGCCTGGCTCCCCCTTTTGTGGGTGGAAGAACAGTTGCGGCATCAGGCCAACCCCTATGCCGTATTCAATTATGCCCTGGTCAGCTTCCTGCTGTGGAATATCATCGGGACCTGGTGGATCGTGCAGGCTCATGTGGTGGGGGCCATCCTCATCATTTGTGCCAATGCCCTGGTGCAAGCCCTCGTGTTCTGGCTGGCAAGCCGGATTCGGTGCATTCTGGAAATACCCTTCGCCATTCCCTTCCTGACCATCTGGATGGGATATGAGCATTTCCACCTGGCCTGGGATCTGGCCTGGCCCTGGCTCAACCTGGGTAACGCGCTGGCCACCGCGCCCCGGCTCATTCAATGGTTCGAGTTTACGGGTGTGCGCGGGGGGTCGCTGTGGATCATACTGACCAACCTGGCCACCTTTAAGGTGGTGACATCCTGCCGGCAAACAGGCCCGGGATCTTTGCCCGCCCTTTGCACAGCCACGTTGATGCTGCTGCTTGTGCCCGCCGGCGGTTCCTATCTAATATTTAAAAGTTTCCAGGAACCGGCTGAAACCGTTAATATCGCTCTCATCCAGCCCAACCTGGATCCCTATACCGAAAAATTTGATCCCCAAAATTATGCCCGCCACCTGGAAGACTTCTATGAAACGGCCGCCACCCTCATCGATGACAACACCCAATATCTGTTCGGCCCCGAAACCCTAATCGTCGAGCAGATAGACGAAAGGAATCCGTCGTCATCGACCTACTACCGGCAGTTGCTGGCGTTTCGCAAAAAATATCCCGGGCTGAATATTCTTTTGGGTGTCCACAGCTACCGCAAACTCGAGCATGCCGACATATTGCCGGGAAGCCGTTTTGATCGCGAGAAAAATTTTTACTACGAAGCATTTAACACGGCCCTCTTTCTGCCGGCCGGTTCGGCCCCCGCACCCCAGTTCTATCACAAAACCAAACTGGTGCCACTCTTCGAGCGCATGCCCTTTGTGCAATATCTGGGCTTTTTGGGGAAATATTCTCTCGAGCTGGGCGGCTACAGCGGCACGTACAGCAACCGTCAGGCAAGCCCTATTTTTAAATGGCCGCAAGCATCGATCGGCATTTTACCGATTATCTGCTATGAATCCATATTCGGTCCCTACTGCGCCCGCAACCTGCCCGAAGAAAAGGGGTTTATCTGCATGATGACCAATGACGGCTGGTGGAAAAATACACCTGGCTATCGCCACCACTTCAATTTCAGTCCGGTGCGGGCCATCGAAAACCGGCGGGATTTTGTGCGCGTGGCCAATACGGGAATATCGGCGCTCATTGATGCCAGAGGCATCGTACTCGCCCGGACTCCCTGGTGGGAAAAAGCGACCCTCAAAGGAGCGGTTCATCTTCGGGGGGGAAAAACCTTCTTCGCCCGGTATGGAGATTATCTGGGCCGAATTTCAGTGTTTGGCGGAATCCTGCTGGCTTTGT
>JAFDCJ010000281.1 GCA_019312835.1 Deltaproteobacteria bacterium | reverse complement strand
ACCCTGGATGGAGCTGATGAAGGCGAAGCGTGTGCAGGAATGGGGGGCCGCGAATTTATCTGCCGCGATGGTGAGATCGTGTTGCGGGACGAGAAGGAAATTGTCTGTGTCCTGTGCCAGGGGGCCGATGAAAAGACCCGTGTGCGGGCAGAAACCACCGATGTTCTGCTCTACGCTTATGCGGTTCCCTCCATAGACAATCAGTTTCTCGAGGAAGGGCTGACCATCGGTGCAGACACACTGGTGGCGTTTGGCGGCGGCAACGTTGAATTCATCAAGGTGTTCTAGATCCTAATCGTGCGGGTTTCTCCGGGTTGTTGCAGGTTGTATCAAATGGAATATTGGAATGCTGGCCTCCGGCTCGGAGACTATGTTGGAATAATGGGGATTGGCCTGCGGCTCAGGAGGGATCTTTCACCTTTGGAACCCGGGATTACCGATAAGGAAACGATCGCATTAAAATAGATGATATTCCTTTATTACCCAATATTCCATCATTCCAGAGCATAGGTAAAGCCTCGGGTCTTAAATAATAGACTGCGGTTCTTTATAAAATAAAAGATTCGAAATGTGGTGGGGCCTTATCTATTGACCAGCTTGAAGCTGCGGAGGATGCGGTTAAAATCGGCCAGGTCTTTGTCGTAATTTTGCCGCGCGGCGGCATAGCGGATATTAAAGAATGAATCACCATGGATAAACCCGTAATAAAGGGTCTTGTAGGCCGCCCCATTTTTATCACGGTAGGAAAATAAAATTTTGAAGCCGGCATGTCCGTCGACGGCGGCCGGGTTATTTTCAAGGATACTGAAATTCATAATGTTGCGGTCGGCGGCAATTTCATCGGTAATAACTTTGGCGGATTCCAGGGGCAGCATTCCCCTGCGCAGTTTTTTGCGGGTTTTCTTGAACGGCCGGTCGATCGGGCGCTGCTGAATGAGGACATATTGCTGAAAGGCGCCATCTTTGGTGATGAGATACCGTTTGATGTATTGCGGCTTCCACCACCCGTCAGGTATCTCAACGGAGAAGTCGGTTTTGGGTAAATCTTCAAGGCTGCGTTTATAGGCCGCCGATGCACAGCCGCCGATCAGACACACGGCCATCAGAAGGAGCACAAGTTTTTTCATGATTCTTCTCCGTTTTTAAGACACTCCCGTAAATACCCCTCGATGTAAGCCTTGTCGGGTGCTTCCGGTGCCAGCAGCAGACAGGTTTCGAAATATTTCCGGGCGAGTTGCTGCTCACCCACTTTGTAATGTATCAGCCCCATGGCCTTGTGCGGATCCGGAAATGACGGGTCCAGGCCAATGGCCTTTTCATATTGCTGGACGGCCTTTGCGGTATCCTCGCGCCCGTCGCGCTGTCTGAAAATTTCACCGAGCATGTAATGGGCGCCGGCATCATTCGGATGGCGGTCCAGATAAGTTTGCACGCTTCGGCGGGCGATCTCAAAGCGGCCGATACGAAGATCCAGATCCGCATTATCCAGAATCAGCCGGTCCAGCTTGGATCGGAAAATACCGGATCTTACCAGGCCGCCGTCTTGAGCCGAGGATGCAGTTCCCAGCCACCGGCGGGCGTTTTCGATCCGCTGCTGTACGCTCGGATGGGTTCCAAAGAAAAAGGGCTCTTTGATGTCCTCGTCTTTGATTTCCTGCTGCAGGTGCTCAAAAAGATTCAGGGCCTGTCTGGAATCATAACCTGCTTTGGCCATGAGGTCAAGCCCGACACGGTCAGCCTCGGCCTCAAGCTCACGGGTGTATCCGTCAACCGCAGCCATCGATCCGTTTACCCCCAGCAGGCGGGCCAGTTCCCGGGCCATGCCGATTCTTCCGACCGCCTGCTGCACGGCTGCCATGTAACGCGGCCGGCTATTCATGCTTTTTAGGACTCGCAGGGAGTGGCGGCAGATACAGTGGGCCATTTCATGGGCCAGAAGAGCCGCCAGCTGGGCTTCATTTTCCATGCGGGCCAAAACCCCGGTATGGACATAGATGACGCCATTGGGAAAGGCAAAGGCATTTAAATTGGGGTCGTTGATGACTTTAATATTAAAGATGATGTCCGGTGAATCAGCAGATGCCCCAAGCCTGGCGGCAACTGTGTTAAGATAGGTTTCCAATTCCGCATCCCGATACAGCCAGCCGCTGCCGTCCAGGACCCGCTGCTCCGCCTGTGCCTGGCGCCAGAGGATTTGCTCATCGTCACCGGCCATAAGGGCCTGATCAATCGACACCGGCTGGTGGGTTGCACAGGCAGCTGTCAGACACCCGACCGTCAATATGAATAAAAGATATTTCATCCTTGTGCCTTTGATAGGGATGCACGCCTCGGCTGCAGCAGGCTCAAATTGCCGTCAGACCGCAACCGTTCAACACCGGTTTCTTAAAGGCCCTTTCTCCAAGCATCTGAAATAGGGATAGTTTCAATAACCACGCGGTCGCATGCGGGCTGTCGGCGCAGCGATAACGTGTATACTATCGGTATTCTGCTTCCGAAACTTTACGTTTTTTTAAGCCGGATAGTGATATTTACTAACTTTTCAGATAGTTGCGGTTGGTTGCAGAGGGAAAGATAACTGCTGAAAGGAATTCATATTGAAAATTTGTTTCATTTATTAATTTTTTTATGGACTTTTTCCCCAAGGTGTTTATAATATGCGGCAGGTTAAAACAGTCGGTGGGTCAGATTCGATTCTCTACAACTTCTGAAAGGAGGTTCGATCATGAAAAAAGTTATTTTTTTACTGATCATTGCGTTTTTTCTAGCCGGATGTACCGCCGAATGGTACAAACACGACACCGTTTATAAAACAAATGATCACATGACCTTTAGCTGGTGGGGATACAACAATCCCACTGATGAAGATTTGGCAAAGTCTCAATCGGAAGGATGGTGGGGCGAAGAGATTCCCTATATCCCGGCTGAGTAACTTTTTGGTGTTGGAAAGTTCCTTATTAGCTGAATTGATGATGTCTTTCCGACTCTATCTTTTATAGACAGATAAAGAAGTTCCCGAGGCAGCCGCCTGCTGTGCTGATTGACCCGACTGGCAACCTAAACCACGAGTCTTTCCATTTCGCAAATGGAACAAAAAAGGCTCAGCGGTCATGCCCTGAGGAATAAAACCTCAAATCGGTCAGCAACTGCCGTCCCGGGGATGGATAAAATCTAAAAAATAGCTTAGGGCAACTGCCTTGGGCTATTTTTTTTGTTTATATTCTTTCTTTAAACTGATCGAGGGCTTCTTGCAGCAAACGGCGGATAAATACCTCTTTATCGCCGTCGGTCAGGTGGGTGTATTCTGAATAGTTGGGATTGGAACGGGCAAGATCCGGCGGATTTTGCCGGCAATTTATTTTGATGGCATCAAACTCCGTGACCATTTCCAAGAGGCTGTATTTGCTGCCGGGAAAACTCATCAACCAATTGAGGCGCCGCATCATTTCAAAACGCAATTGATCGGCCAAAAACAGATGAATATCGACCACTCGCATTTGATCCCGGTTGTCCAGGTAGTGAAATCCCGCTGCCTGACCCAAGTCCAATATGCCCATGATGAGTTCGTAGTATGCAGTCGAGCTGTTTTCACCGGGTTGCGATAAATAGTAGAGGGTTTTGTCGGATAAATCAGACGGGCGGGTTCGGGAATCATATGACTCCGAGAAACGCTTTTGCCAGGGCCCGAAACCTCTTTTTTCCATAACCCGGAGACGATAGTTATGAAGGTCGACAATTTTTGTCATAATGATAGCTTTTAACAAAAATATGAACCATCGTCCAACTATTAAAACGTCAAAAAGGGCTTGAAGGAATGGATTCAAGCCCTTTTTCAAAAATGATAAACAAATGATAGATAGCTTCTAATCATTCAGCCTGCCGTCGGCTT
>JAFDCJ010000280.1 GCA_019312835.1 Deltaproteobacteria bacterium | reverse complement strand
GTGAGCGTTTGCAAAAGGGACAAGGTGGCTCATCCGCAGGAGGTGGTTGAATTCCATGATCGCATATTGTTTTATTGCGCCTGAAAGCGATAAAAATATAAGTTGATTACGACAAAGTTTGAGGGGTGATTATGTTTACCAGTTTTACCCGCCATTTCTTTCGCGTCATCTGGCATGTCAAAGTTGTTATTTTGATGCTGGTCGCTTTGATGGTAGCCGGTGCTGGCGCGGTGACCCTTGTTGAGAAGATGCCCTTTGGCAACTCACTGTATTTTGCCTTTGTCACCGGATTGACCATCGGCTACGGCGATATTGTTGTCAAAACCTCTTTCGGCCGATTGGTGGCACTTCTGATCGGTTTTGTCGGCATCCTTTTCACAGGGCTGATGGTTGCCGTGTTGGTGCTTGCGGTCCGGGAAAGCTATGAGGAATCAAAGAACAATTGATTGCAGAATATCTCGAATTCTCACAACTTGACGTTTCACCCCTATAATAGGATCCGAGTTATAATTTTAGCAAAACCCCAAATATTAGAGGAACACCCATGAAAAACGACTTACTCATTTCTGCTGAAAAAATTATGGATTGTCTAAATGATGGTGTCTACGTGTGTGACCTCAACCGTCGGATTGTGTATTGGAGCAAATCTGCGGAGCATATCACAGGTTGGCGGTCCGAGGATGTCTTGGGTCGTGCTTGTCTGGAAGACATCCTTAGCCATGAGGATAAGGACGGGCACCGATTGTGCGGTGCGGAGTATTGCCCCTTGCACCGTGCCATGGTCACCGGGGTCACCACACAGGTTCCCATCATCGTTTTTGCACTGTGCAAGGACGGTCGCAGAGTTCCTACCCAGGTTACTACGGCTCCGATTCACAACGAGGCGGGTGAAGTCATCGGTGGTGTGGAAACGTTTCGGGATGTATCTCCCATGATGGTTGACCTTGAGCGCGCAAAACGAATACAGACCCAGAGCATGGAACACAAAATACCCGATGACCCTCGATTGCGGTTTGAGACGTTTTACATGCCTCATGATATCGTTGGCGGAGACTTTTATGCCATCAAAGCGTTGGATCCCGATCGTTACGGATTTTTTCTGGCCGATATGGAAGGCCATGGTGTGGCTGCCGCTCTGTATACCATGCATCTTGGCATGCTGTGGGAGCGGCACTACCTGCTCTTGGAAAACCCCGCCCGGTTTGCCGCCACTATTAACAAAGAGCTGGTCAATGTTTTTGGCGATATCACAACCTTTGCCGCAGCCATCTGCGGCGTCATCGATGCCCGTGGTGCAACTTTGCGCTATACTGGCGCAGGCGGTCCTCCCCCGTTGATCGTGAACACAAACGGGGAACCAAAGAAACTCAAGTCTTCGGGAATGTCGCTTGGCATCATTGAAGATATTCCTGAAGCGGCGGCTTATCATGAGCAAACCGTTCCGCTTGCGCCTGGAGACGCTATCCTGATTTTTAGTGACGGCGCCCTTGAGATTCGCAACGCCAGGGATGAATTTCTGGGCCTCGACGGATTCATCAACATTCTTGCGGATTTGAATTACCCCCAGGAGCCGCTCAAAATGAACGCTCTTGAGCTATCGCTATTGCAATTTTCAAACGAAATCAGACTTCAGGACGATTTAACAATTATTGAAGCACGCTACTTCGGTTTATAGACTGATTTCAAAACGGTAACAGGTTAGCGTGGCGACCTACTAGTCCAGTAGATCAGGAAGGTTTCTGCGGGGCGGATCAGTATCAGGCCTTTGGTCCGGTTCACACGCGCGAAGACCAGGTTGGCAGTTTCATTCTGATTCGCCCAGTAGTCATATCATAATTAACTTCAAAAACTTATATCGTAATGGCCCTTTGTTGAAAGGAGATTTATATGATCCGAAAGCGCCGTATTCCATGCTCAATCATCTTTAACTGGATTCCGGCTCCCGGTCTTCTAATCGCACTGCTGCTGTGCAACCTGCAGCTGGTTTCTCCGGTGAAGGCATCATCTCTCCCGGAAAATCCCTTAGAGCCGGTCAACACTTCGGGCCCCAGAGCGACCCTGCGAACGTTTATGACCAATGCCGACAAAGCCTTTGCAGAATTCAAACAGTCCGGCTATCGAACAAAGGAAGCGTTGAAATATATTCAACGTGCCGCCGGCACACTGAACATGAGCCATATCCCCAGTGCCTTGCACGAGGACGTGGGGTTCGAATCCACCCTCCAGCTTAAGGTGATCCTTGACAACATCAACCTACCGGATCTGAACACGGTTCCCGAGGCGAAGGATTTTAAAGGCAGCGAGGACCGTTTCTGGCGTATCCCGCATAGCGATATCACCATTGCCCGGGTCAGCGAAGGCCGCCGTGAGGGCGCCTGGCTTTTTTCTACCGACACCGTTTCCCAAATCGGTACGTATTACCGATTGATCAAAGAGCGTCGCGGTAAAGATCGATCCTTTGACCCGGTCTACGAAAAATACATCTACTCCAGCGGTTGGATGATACCGGCAGGGCTGATCGATTCCCTGCCCCGGTGGATGCGAACCGGTATCTATGAACAGGCGCTCTGGCAGTGGGTCGGCCTGCTGCTGACCCTGATGGCCGGTGCTGTCACTCTCATCGGGTCGTGGCGGGCATCCAACTGGTTGAAAAGCAGGTTGATCTCCGATTCCAGGCGGTGGCAACCGGCACGTCTGATCTATCCGGCCTTTGCAATGCTTGTGGCATCTGCAGCATTGTATTTAATCGATTCACAGCTGAACATCACCGGCAGGGTCTTGTACGCCCTGGGGCTCTTCCTTAAATCCCTGATTCTCGTGTTCGCTTCATGGGCGATTCTGGTCGCCGGTGATATTGTCAATGAGGGCATCGCAGGCATCCGCCGCGTCGAATCCACGACCATCGCCAGCGACGTCACCCGGCTGGTCATTCGCGTCATTTCATTTATCATCATTTTTATTCTCCTCTACAATGCCGCCGAGCATTCCGGCATACCGGTGCACGCTGTCCTCGCCTCGGCCGGCATCGCCGGTTTTGCGGTGGCCATGGCGGCCAAAGACACCCTTTCCAACCTCTTCGGTGGTGTGGCGATTTTCATGGACCGGCCTTTCCGGCCGGGTGATTATATTGTTCTTGACGATAACGAGCGGGGTAAAGTGGTGCATATCGGCTTGCGAAGTACGCGCATCCAGACCCGGGACGACGTCATGATTACGATCCCCAACTCGATCATCACCAACACCAAGATCGTCAATCAGAGTTCTCCCACGCCCATTTTCCGGGTGCGGATTAAAATCGGTGTCGCCTACGGCTCGGACATCAAGCAGGTAGAGACCATTTTGGTACAGCAGGTACGTTCCAATCCCCTGGCGGCCCAATATCCGGAACCTCGGGCACGTTTTCGTAAATTCGGCGACTCGTCGCTGGACTTCGAGCTCTTGTGCTGGGTTAAACGTCCCCAGGACCGTGGAAGATTCATGCACGGCCTGAACAGCGCTATCTACAACGCTTTCGCCGAGGCGGGCATTAAAATCCCGTTTCCCCAGCGAGACGTGCATTTAACGAATGAGCAGG
>JAFDCJ010000279.1 GCA_019312835.1 Deltaproteobacteria bacterium | reverse complement strand
TGTCGGCCCACCGCAGCCGCAACTTGATGATGACATCCCCGTTTATCAGCTCCCATCTCTGGACCTGTATAACCCGGATGATCTTTTCAGGATGCCGTCTTTAAAAGAGCTTTCCCGACCAATCAACCTAATCGAGTGGATAGGGGTTTCGACCATGGGATTCCCCGAGCCATTTACATTTGGGCTGCGGGCCCGCCGTTTCCTGCGAAACAAGCGCCGGAAATACGATATCGTTCACGACAACCAGGGATTGTCCTACGGCCTGCTTACCGTAAAGAAATGGCTGCCCACCATTGCCACCATTCACCACCCTATCACCGTCGATCGTAAAATCGCCGTCAGATCAGCTCACACCATATGGGGAAAAATGCAACAATGGCGCTGGTATTCGTTTATCGGCATGCAAAAGCGCGTTTCCAGAATGCTTGGTCATATTATTACCGTATCCAAAAGGGCCGGCAATGATATCTCCCGCGATTTTAATATTTCCCCGGACCGATTCAAAATTATACCCAATGGCGTTCGCACCGATCTGTTTTATCCGATTCCCGAAATTCCGCGGGAAAAAAACCGCCTGATCGTAACCAACAGCGCCGATATGCCTTTAAAAGGACTCTATTACCTGCTGCGGGCGGTTTCGAAAGTCGCTCAAACACACCCGATTCAACTAACCGTGGTGGGAACGCCCCAAAGAAACGGGTACAGCCAGGAACTCATTCAAAGGCTGGGAATCGGCAATCGAATCACATTCACCGGCCGCATCACCGATGAGCGATTCGTGCGCGAATACGCAAAAGCAACGGCTGCGGTTGTGCCGTCCGTTTATGAAGGATTTGGATTGCCCGTCGGTGAGGCCATGGCATGCGCGGTACCGGTCATCAGCACCACTGGCGGGGCACTGCCAGAAGTCGTGGGTGACGCCGGTCTTCTGGTGCCGCCGGCTGATCATCAGGCTTTGGCCAACGCGATTTTAACGATTCTCGAGCAGCCGCAACTGGCTCAAAAATTGGGCCAGGCTGGCTATCAAAGGGTTCATCAACATTTTACCTGGCCGAAGGCGGCCCAAAAGACCGTCACGGTATATCGAGAGGCCATTCGTGATCACCGTTGATTTCAAGCAGCTCAAAATCAAACCCGGAGACCGCATACTGGATATCGGCTGTGGAACAGGGCGCCACACTTCGGCCGTCTTTCAGTTTAAGAAAATTACCGTTATTGGTGCTGATCACAATGTAAATGACCTTTGCGAAGCCAGAAATAGAATTCAATTGCATGAAAGGCTGGGTGAACACGGCGGCGGAAGGTGGGGACTGGCCACCGCCGATATCGCCGGCCTGCCGTTCAAAAACAATGTGTTCGATCTGGTTATTTGCTCCGAGGTGCTGGAGCATGTTGCGCGGGATGACATTGCTGCCAATGAACTCATCCGGGTTTTAAAGCCGGGGCACAACCTGGTTGTCAGCGTTCCCCGTTACCTGCCGGAGCGCATCTGCTGGGCGCTATCCAAAGATTATACGGCCGCAGATAACGGCCATATCAGAATTTACCGCAAAAGAAAGCTCATACGGTATCTGGAAAGTTTCGGCCTAAAACGCTGGGCGGTGCGCTACGCCCACAGCCTGCACACCCCCTACTGGTGGCTGAAATGCCTGGTGGGACTCAACCGCGAAGACGCAGTAATGGTGAACCTTTACCATCGTTTTTTGTCCTGGGATATCATGAATAAACCGAAGCTGATCGGTTGGGTGGATAGATTGCTCAATCCGGTTCTGGGAAAAAGCCTGGTGGTTTATTTCAAAAAAAATAAGGTTGGGCCGGTTGGGCCGTTAGCCGGTAAAAAATAAGATCAGACATATTTCCGATTTCAACGGGCTCAACAGGCCCAAACGGCTCAACGGGCAAACCTGAAAGCGTGATCTGCAATTTTCAAGACTGTTTCGGATTGATGAGTGAAGGCTGAAAAAACAGTTAAGTGATTTTATTTTTTCCGCTGAAGCACGCCCAGGGTTTTTCTCATCTGCAAGGGGTCAAATTGTCCGGAAGAACGCGCCAGGTTATATATTCGGTGGGGCGCCTGCCCGCCTTCCGCCGGGTTTTCAAAAATATCGTGGATGAGAAGGTATCCCCCTGGCATAATATGCGGCACCCAGCAGTCATAGTCTGCTAAGGCTGCTTCATCCGTGTGGCCGCCATCGATAAACACCAGGCTCAACGGTGTCGCCCACAGGCGGGCTGCCACATCCGAGCGGCTGACCATCGCCACAACCGTATCTTCAAGGCCGGCTTTTCCCAATGTCTTGCGAAATTCACGAAACGTATCAACCCGCCCAGTTTCAGGATCAAAAAGCGCGGGATCGAAATACGCCTGACCGGGTTGTTGTTCTTCAGACCCGCAATGATGATCGATGGAAAACAGGATGCCATTGTTTTTTTGGCAGGCAATGCCGATATAAATCGTTGATTTGCCGCAATAGCTGCCAATCTCCAGACACGGTCCCGTCCGACTGGCCTCAAGCGCAATCTCGTAAAGACAACGCCCTTCATCTTCGTCGAGAAAACCTTTCGTTGCTGATATTAGCTCCGGATCGATATTCAACGTCAACTTATAGTCTCCGGTTGCTGGATTCAAATAGGTTTCAGGGGTCAGTGTTCAGGTGTCAGGAAGAAGCAGAGGACAGAGGGCAGATGACAGAAAATGGACGGGAAAAAGCCTGGAAGATGAAATACCTTGTCTGACTTCTGTTTTCTGTCTTCCGTTATCTGTCCGCTGACACCTGACACCCGACACCTGAAACCTTATAAACGACAAGCAGCCAGGAGCCAGTGACCAATGCCATCACTCCTGTGACCTACGATCATAACTGGTGACAAGCACTTCTCTGGGCTTGGCGCCGTCTGAAGGGCCGACGACACCCTCTTTTTCCATTTTTTCGATAATCCGGGCCGCCCGATTATACCCGATTCGCAAATGGCGCTGAATCATGGAAATGGATGCTTGCCCGGCCTCGGTGACAAGAGCCACCGCATCGTCATAGCGCTCGTCATAATCATCATCATCGGATTCGATGGCTTGAATGGCGGATATTTGGGTCACTTCTTCGTCGTACTCCGGCTTTTGCTGGCTTCTTAAGAAGGCAAGTATCTGGGACAGCTCGCCTTCGGAAATATAGG
>JAFDCJ010000278.1 GCA_019312835.1 Deltaproteobacteria bacterium | reverse complement strand
GCAACGCCTTCGGCGGGTTTCCAAAAAAGATCCTTTCGTCATTCTTGCCCAAAACCAGCGCATGGGGGACACCGGCTTTGCTCAGCAATTGAAAAACCTTCGCTCTGGAAGATGTTGCCGGCGAAGCCGTCTCCAATTTCAAGCTTTTTAACAGATCCGTTTTGATGATGGATAAGGTAAATTCGCCTTTGGAGACCTCCTTGCGGATGATGTCGCGCTGGGCGGTCATTACCGTTATAATATTGACCAGCAGCATAGCCACAAAAAAAAGGATGGCGATATTGAATGCTATTTTTGTTTTAAGTCCTCGAATAAACACAATAATCCTTAACAAGCGGATATTTTGCAGGCAATACTTTGCCGGGCTACCTGGGATTGTCAAATCTGCCGGAAAGGAATTCGAAGGGCAGGCCTGAAATCTCGTGTAGGGTATTAATTTTGTTACGGTTATTTATACAAAAAGTCTATCACAGTCTATTTTTGAATGCAAATATTGAAGGATTTTATAATAGATTTCAAAGAGTTAAACAGTAGAAGGGAATTGGGACGACTCGATCCGGCATGGCACAAACCGGTGCATGGGAGTACCCAGCTGGTACCGGTGGGTGTTTTTGGTCAGTTTATTAACGTTTAAGCCGTAAACAGTGTCGCCATAAATCAGGCCAAACCCGTGGGGGATCAACACTGTTCCTTTGCGAACCTGGTCTGATACTTGGAGTTCGCCCACCTCGCTGCCGGCTTCGGTGGTTACTTTTACATTTTGGCCATCAGCAAAACCCAGGGCCTCGGCATCCGCCGGATTTACAGAAACCGTGCAGGCCCTTTTGCCCTTATTCCATTCCTGGCCCCGTATCAATGTATTAATATTATAGCGCCTGTGGCGGCCGGCATTTAAGATCAACGGGAACTCATCCGGCAGTTTCAGGTCCTCAGCTTCACTGCCGGCATTCAGGTTTTTCGCATCTTCTTTAAGCTCTGGAACAAAAACTTCGATTTTGCCGGACGGGGTTTTAATGCCTTTAAAGTTTTCAGCCGGGTCTGCTTCACCGATCCAGATCCCTTCAGGTGTATCCAGTAGTGCCTGGAATATTCTGTCTCCCTGATCCATGCCGGGCTCAAACCCGATCCGGGCAGCATTTTCCCCGAACGCCTTGGGAGCGGTCATCAGCACTCCCCAAAGACCGGCCAATGCGGCGCTGTCCCATTCCTTTCCAATAGTTTTTGCCAGAACAAACGGCATGGCGGCCAAGGATTCGGGTACGATTGCGGCCCACTCCATGAGTTTTGCGCCAAAAGCCAGGCGATCTTGTTTCGCTGCTGCATGGATATCTTCCGGAATATCCGGGATCAGTCCCAGTTTATCTGCCATGAGAGTGAAGATCTGAGAGGCTTCCAGGCATTTTTTCGGCGGAGAAACGATCGGGCGACGCATCTGGAAAAAGACTTTGGGAAATGTCCATGGAAAGAAAGTTCCATCCCAGGATTCGTAATATGTCCGACAGGGGAGTACGTAATGAGCGAAGCGGGCTGTTTCGCTCATGACAATATCGTTGACCACCAAAAGGTCCACTTTGGAAAATGCTTGTTCATACGCCGTGGTGTCCGGGTATGATCGCAGCGGGTTGCAGGCGCTGACATAAACTGCGCGCAGACGTTCCGGGTGATCATTTAAGATTTCTTCCGGCATGACAGCTGGGGGAAAAGCCCCGGCAGATGCCGGCGGCATACTGGTTATAACCGTTTTCCAGGTTTTAGGATCTCGTTCATCCGCATGATATCCTAATGGCACAATCATTCCCGGAATCACATTTCCGCCGGTCACACAAAAAACACCGCAAACCGCACCCAGAATATTCATCATATAGGAATTCATAACACTTTTCCGACCCATGTAAATCCCGAGATCCGGATGCATGCACCAGCTTTTGGTCGTCATCAGGCGGCATAATTCAAACACCTGATCATGGTCGAGTTCACAAACCTCAAGGGCTGCCTTTACATCAAAATTTTCAAACCAGGCGCGGATGGTATCCCAGCCTTCAACGTGATCGGAAATGTATTGTTCATTCTCCCATTGATTTTCGACAATGATAGAGATCATGGCTTTAATTAAAAGTGCATCCGTGCCGGGCCGGACAGGGAGGTGAATATTGGCAATCGCTGCGGTTTCACTTTTTCGGGGGTCAATAATCACAAGCAGTCTTTCAGGATCTTTTGAAAATTCTTTGAGCACTTTCGGCGCACGGGGCATCTGGTGACTTTCCATACCGTTCCATCCCCAACCAACAAGCATTTCAGTATGGTGCTCATCTGGGATAGCAACATTATATTGTTTGCCCAGCATGCGTCCAAACAGCCACCAACTGCTGGAAAACTCCTGGCCGCCGGAGTTGTAAAAATACTGGGAGCCCATGGCTCTTAAAATTGACAGGCCGAATGCGCCTTCAAAATGCCCGCCTTGCGCGCTGGCACCCATGTAGGCAAGGCAGCGCGGACCATGGGTCTCTACAAGCCCTTTCATTTTTGTGGTGATTTCATCAATGGCTTGTTCCCAGGAAATGGGTTCGAATTTATCCCCCATCCGTTTTAACGGCTCTGTGATACGATCTTTGGGATACTGGTGATAGATTACGTTCAGGCCCTTGCGGCAGGCATAGCCCTTGCTCCTGGGATTTGATTTATCCGGTTTCACTTTAACCATGCGGTCGTCTTCAACCAGAATTTCAAGACCACAGTTTTGTGCGCACAGCACACATCCTGTTTTGTGCCATTTTCCCATTTTAGTCTCCTGATATATATTGGGATTGATCTAATTTTTGATAAATTTATTCGCCATTGAAGGTAACATTCCCAGGCCCTTCCTTTAGAAATGTAGCAACCTTGTTCTGGGAAACTGCATGTATATTTCTGATATCAGAACCGAGCGCTCTTGCCAAAAATCCTCGGTCAATATCAGCATTATGCTGCAGAACACTTCCTGCCATAATTCGGTTCGTTAGCAACTGCATAGTGCATACGCCAATTGTGGATTTCGTACCTCTATAAAAAATCAGATTAAATTGGTGATTGGTCATCCACACTTGCCAGAGTGTTCGCATAGAAAATTTGGATTTCTTAAAATTATATAAAAAGGCCGCAAAACATATCATTTGCCCGGCCATAAATCTAATTGCCTATCAAAGCAAAGCTAAAACAAACCCTCTATATCCGCGCGCAGACCTTAAACATTTTCCAAGGCTTGTTTCAGATCATCGACTAAGGTTTCCACCGGCTCGATACCTACCGACAGCCGCACCAGGCTTTCGCTGATGCCGGCTCTGGAGCGATCTTCCGGGCTCAGGGCTGCATGGGTGTTGGTGATGGATTGATTGGCCAGGCTGGTGACGCCGCCCAGGCTGGTGGCCAACTTGATGACACTAAGGCGGTCCATAACGCCT
>JAFDCJ010000277.1 GCA_019312835.1 Deltaproteobacteria bacterium | reverse complement strand
GATGTCGGATTCCGACGACGCTGACTATCTGGCACTGGAAAAAAACAACTCTCTCTAGTAGATTTTGCGGATATCCTCTAAAAGCCCCCTTCAGGTCCTTAGCGGTCGCAGACTAGTCCGAATGAATGATTTTAAATTTTTACGCGGCGCAGCGCCATCCATCATTCGACATTCGGCCTTCGAACTTCGTCATTCGACTACCAGCACCTTGGCCCCCCGGATCTTCCTGGTTTTCAATTCACTCAATGCCCGGTTGGCGTCCTCCAGTGCGAACTCCTGTAAACTGGGTATAATCGGAATTTCAGCCGCCAGTTTTAACAATTCCCGCACATCCGGTCTGGCGACGTTGGCAACGCTTTTTATCTCTTTTTCCATCCACAGCTGGCTTGGATAATCCAGGGTTGCCAGAAGGTTTTTATCGTTATCTTCCTTGCGAATCGCGTTAATCACCAATCGGCCGCCGCTCTTCAGGTTTTTCAGCGCTTCAAGAACCGGTTTCCAGGCGGGCGTGGTATCAATCATGCAATCGAGCTTTGCGGGCGCCGGCTGTTCCGTTGCGCCGGCCCAATGAGCCCCCAGCTCCCGGGCAAAATCCCTTTCCTTCTGATTCCTGGCAAAAACAAATATCTTTGATTTCGGATATTTATGTCTGGCTATGTGTAGAACCAGATGGGCCGAAGCACCGAACCCGGTCAACCCCAGATTGAAGCCGTCCTGAATGCCGGTCAAGCGCAGGGAACGGTACCCGATGGCCCCGGCACACAACAGGGGGGCCGCCTGAGAATCAGAAAATATCCCGGGGATGTCGTGGGCAAAGCCTTCGGGTACGGTCATGTATTCGGCATAACCCCCGTGGACGTCCCGACCGGTCGCTTTAAACTGGTCACACAAATTTTCATTGCCGGTTTGACAGTCGCGGCAGGTTCCGCAGGCAGAAAAAATCCAGGCGATGCCAACCCGGTCCCCGATCTTGAAACGGGCGGCCGCGGCACCCGTTTGGACGACACGCCCGACAACCTGATGCCCCGGAACGATGGGCAAGTGAGGGGGAGGTGTCCGGCCTTCGATTTCATCCAGCTCGGTGTGACAGACCCCGCAGGTTGATACTTTTATCAATATTTCCCCGGTCCCGGGTGTTGGATCGGGCAATTGAACCAATTCCAGCGGCCGGCTGTCCCCCCGTACTTGGCTGAGCCGGTTTAAGACCATGGCTTTCATGAATTAACCGCCTCCCGTTTAAATGGCCAAAGCGTTATCTGTTATGCGTTCTTAGTTAATCGGAAAAAAGTATAAAATCAATTTCAAATCGCATTCATCACAAAACAATTAAATAAAAAACCGGGTGCCGGGCACCCGGTTGATATTGCAGGGATCATTTGATTTTCAGCGCATCAATACTGAAATTACCTTTCCATTGCGAGGTCATCATTAAAGATGGTTTCAAGCCGCAGCTGCTGGGAACGCCAGAGATTGTTCTCACTAGCGAAGGATTCGATATTGACTTCGGACAGATGTGTAACCATCTGGATATCTTCCGCAGCCAGATCCGGGCGCCCCATTTTGGTGTGCAAATTGGCCCGGCTGTAATACACTGCACCGTAGTCGGGCTTTAGCTCGAGGGCCTGGTTAAAATCTTCAAGCGCACCGTCGAGGTCTCCGGATTTGTCATGGGCCAATCCCCGCATATGATATGCTCTGGCGTTGTCAGGTGCTATATCAATAGCCGCATTGATATCTGCTATGGCTTCCTGAACCTTGTCCAGTTTCAGATAGGCCGCGCCTCGGCTCTTGAGCGCCAGGGTGAACTGAGGATCCAGTTCAATGGCCTGGGTTAAAAGGTCGATGCAGCGGCCATAATTGTGGTCGACGAAATCGGCCATACCTTCATCAAATTTTTCCTTGGCCAGATTGTTATTGGACATGTCGCTACCTCCGTTGTAAACTACTAAATATAAGATCGACCCAGGAAATGCCGCGGTGGTCGGGTTTTCGAGCCACCACATGGGTCGCAGGCTTTTGGCTGCTATTTGCCTTGATAAAAAGACTAATGATCCTGGCCGGGGGTGTCAAGAAATTGAGTAAAAAAGACCCCATGGCGGCATCGCCGACCGCCTGGAAGCCAAAAAAATGAGCTTGACCGAGAGGTTGCCCATTATTAAGTTAGAGCACGCATCCTTTTTGGAGATCCCGGTTCCGCTATGAGCAAACGAAGAAAAATCACGCGCTGGCTGATCAGAATCCTGGTGGTGCTCACCATGCTCATTGTCCTGGTCATGGTGGTGACTCCCCGGCTGATCAATCTGGAAATGGTACGCAACCAGATCAAGTATCGCATGGCCCGCGATGTCGGCGCTGAAATTCAATACCGCAGAATGGTACTGGCCTATTTACCGCGCCCTCACATTGTCATCCACAGGTCTGAAGTTCGAATCCCCGACAGTTTTACCATTAAAGTGCATCGCATGCGCGTTTATCCCAAAATCTTGCCGTTGTTTAAGGCCCACCTTCAGCTCGCCAGCGTCCGACTCGAATACGCAGATTACTTCATGGAACTGCCCCAAATCAGCACAACGACGCCGCTGCCCGGAGAAGCCGTCTCGGTTGATGCGATGTTTAAAGCGGTTGCCAGAGCCGTAAAGGGACTGCCGGAATTCAAGCTGCCGGATGTAAGGTTGTTTATAAAATACGGTAAAGTAAATCTGGTCGATCCGCTCGGGCGTCGCTTCATGCTCAGGGAAGTGCAGGCCGACTATCATTCCAGCCCGGACAAACTCGACTTCTCCATCAAGTGTAAGTCCAATTTGTGGGATAAAATTGATATCAACGGTTTCTTGAACCCCGCCGATTTTAGGGGCCGGGGCAGAATTCAGCTTTCACGGGTCCGCCCCCAGAACCTGCTGGCGTATCTGATGCCGACATCCGGGCTGCGGGTCATCGATACCCGCGCCAATCTGAAGATTGATTTTGTGTCACAGGGTGTCGGCAGCCTGACAGCGGATTTCGATGGGACCATTCCTTTTCTCGAATTGGGTCGTGATAGGGCTGATGTGGCATTCAAAGGCGGTCGTTTCAAAGGTAGCATCGGCATCGGCGATCAAGCCCTCAACGTCAAACTCACGAATTTCGAACTTGATTACCCGCAACTGGCGGCAAGCGGCATGTTTTCCTATGACGAGGACCAGGGTGACATCCGGCTGGTCATCAATGGCTCCGAAATCAATGCCGATGAGGTAAGACAGTTGACGCTCGCACTGGCGGGCGAATCCAACGTCATACGACAAATTTTCGATATCATCCGGGGGGGCCGGGTCCCCTCGATGAGCTTTGAGACCCAGGGCCATTCAGTGGCTGAGATGGGCCGGCTGGAAAACATTGTGATCAAAGGGAAAATGACCGCGGGGAAAATATTTATTCCGGGTGCTGAGCTGAACCTGGAGGCGGTCTACGGTGATGCCCTGATTTCAAATGGAATTTTAAATGGCGATAATCTCGAAGCCCGCATGGGGAAAACCAGCGGACAAAAGGGTACCCTGCGACTGGGCCTGAATGACGCCATTGCCCCTTTGAAGCTCAAGATCGGTGTCAATGCTGACCTCTCACAGCTTCCAGCGGTTTTAAAGCGTATCGTTAAATCCCCTGATTTTTCCAATGAACTGACCAAAATCAGCGATGTCAGGGGAACCGGCCGGGGCGTGTTGATGCTGGGCGATGACCTGCGAAGTCTGGGCGCCACTGTGCACGTCTCGGAAGCTGAGTTGAGCGCCCGTTACGACCGGATTCCCTTTCCCATCAATCTGGCAGGCGGCCGGTTCGTCTACAAGGGCTCGCGCATTGACGTGGATAAATTCGATGCCGCCATCGGCGAATCCTCCTTGAAACAGTTTGCCGCCGCCATCGACTGGGCCGGGACGCCAACCCTCGCCTTTACGGCCGCATCGGCCGCCTTTAACCTGGCGGAAATGTATACATGGCTGCTGACCTTTGAGAAATACAAGGATAATTTGAAGCTGATAAGCGCCCCGGATGGATACGCTGCCGTGGAGAAATTATCGATCAACGGGCCCTTCTTCAGCCCGCAGGACTGGGTATTTGACAGCCGCGGCAGCTTGGACAACCTGACGATTAGGTGGGATGCTTTACCGCGGGCGCTGCGCATCGACAGGGGGAAATTTGCCTTGAGCCAGGCTGCATTCGCCTTGACCGATATCGATGTGTCCCTCGGAGAATCGACCATCTCGCAGCTGTCTGCCCATTTTACACTCAAAAAAGGAGCCGCTTTTGACCTGCAGGCCCAATCCGCCAACCTGTTGGCCGGGGAAATTTATCCCTGGCTGGCTGCTCAGGAACAGCTCAAACCGGCCCTGGAAGTCGTTGAGGTGACTTCGGGCAGGCTGACGCTGCGTGATCTCGTATTGAGCGGCCCGGTTCTTCAACCCCATCAATGGCACTATCAGGTCACCGGCAACATGCATGACCTGGTTGTCGGTTCGGATGCATTTGCCAGTCCCATAACCATAGAGAAAGGAGGGTTTGAGCTGACGACGGCCACCGGATTGAGCACGGGTGTGCCCGGCAAAAAGATCAACTTCGATTTAAAACAGCTCACCTGGGACAACAGCCGGGTGGCCATTAACGGCGCGATGACGTTAATTGAAAACGATATTTTCCTGGACTCGACCCTATCAGCCGACACAATTGAGTGGCGCCAGATAGACAGGCTTTTGGATTTTATCAAAAAGCAAGGTGCCAGAGCCGGCCGCTTGGCCCGGGACGGAAAGGTACTTGGAACCCTTCACGTCACCACTGAAAAGTTTCAGTATGATTCCTATTCTGTGCAGCCGGTGAAAGCTCAACTCGCATTTAAGCCGCAAGCGCTTACCGTCAGCATTGAGCAGGCCTCGGTGTGCAGCATCGATGTTCGCGGGCTGGTGGATGTTGTCTATAACAAGCAGCTGGAAATATACCTGATACCCACCGCGGTTGATCAGAACCTGGCCACTACCGCGGCCTGCTTTAGCGGGAAAAAAGAGGTGGCGACGGGCACCTTCAATCTCAGCGGCAAACTGCTTTCCAAGGGACCACCGGAGGCATTCGGCCGACGTTTCTCGGGAGATGTGGCCTTTTCAGCCCAAAATGGCCGGATATACCGCTTCGGCCTGCTGGCAAAAATTCTTTCAGTTTTAAATGTAACCGAAATTTACCGCGGTCAGGTTCCGGACCTGACCGGCGAGGGTTTTGCCTACCACGCCATGACGGCCAGCGCCGAGTTCAAAGACGACCAGCTCCTTCTAACAGATTGTTCCATTGATGGCGTGTCGATGGGAATTGCCTGCGAGGGCAGCATCGACCTTGTGAAAAAAGAAATGGATCTTATCGTCCTGGTGGCCCCCTTTAAGACCGTCGATCGCATTGTGGATATCATTCCCCTGGTCGGTCATGTCCTCGGCGGCAAACTTATTTCCATTCCGTTTAGAGCCAGGGGGGCTTTGCAGGATCCCGACGTCATACCCCTGTCACCCACCGCGGCGGGCACTGAGGTGCTGGGCATCCTGGAGCGAGCCCTGAAACTTCCGATTACCATCATCCAGCCCTTGTTTTCCGGATCGGAAACCAAGCAAAAAGAACCCCCGAAACCGTAATCTGTTTTTTGAAAACATCATGGCAGGTTAAAAGCCTCTTGCCAGCCCGGGTGCGGAATTGATAAGAGATGATATATCGGAAGCGATCGATCCAACATATGAGGAGACCTCTGATAATGCCATCCATCAGAATAGTGGGCACCGGATCCTATCTGCCGCCTGCGGTTTTAACCAATTACGATCTGGAAAAAAGCGGTCTGGAAACCACCCATGACTGGATTGTCCAGCGCACCGGTGTCAGCGAGAGAAGGATCGCCGGTGAAAATGAAACAACCTCCGATCTGGGCTGCGGAGCCAGCCTTAAAGCCCTGGAGATGGCCGAGATGAGTCCGCGGGATGTCGATCTGATTATCGTGGCCACCATCACCCCGGACACTTGCTGTCCTTCGGCCGCCAATTGGCTGCAGGCCAAACTGGAAGCTCCCCAGGCGGTGACCTTTGATGTAACGGCCGCCTGCTCAGGATTTATATTTGCATTAAATGTGGCCGAGCAATACCTGAAAAACAAAACGTTTAACACCGTTTTGGTCGTGGCCTCGGAAGTCATGTCGCGCACCCTCAACTGGAAGGACCGCACCACCTGCATTCTTTGGGGGGATGGGGCCGGCGCCGCCCTGCTGACACGCGGCAGTGAGGGGCATCAACTGCTTTCAACCCACCTGCACACCGATGGCGCCAATGGCCAGGACCTTCTCCTGCCGGGTGGCGGCTCCAAAACCACACCCATCTCCCATGAAAGCGTGGACCGGGGGTTGCACCACCTGAACATGATTGAAGCCAATCTCAGTTTCCGGGTGGCCGTCAGAGGGTTTATGGACGGCATCAGGGAAGCGGCTGAATTTAACGGGGTGGCCATTGAAGACATGGATTGGTTCATACCGCATCAGGCCAACATCCGCATGTTTCAGCATATCGCCAAATCACTGAAAATACCTTTTGCAAAATTTTATCTAACCCTCCACAAATACGGCAATATTTCCTCGGCCTCCTGTGCCATTGCACTGGATGAAGCGGTTCGCGACGGAAGCATCCAGAAAGGCCAATACATCTGCCTGCCGGTGTTCGGGGGAGGGCTCACCTGGGGCAGTGCTCTCATCAAATGGTAACGCCCCGCTTGAGCGCAGCGCGCTCAAGCGGGGCGTTATTCGTTAATCGTTATTCGTTATTAGAGTTCGAAAAAGGGATGAACTGTAAGATTAGGTTTCATTCCTTTTATCCTGATTAACCCATAACTAATAACGCCTGAATTATTTTGGGTGAGGTTTCAGCTTGGCGCTGATGCGGTTTAACAGGCCGGTGATTTCCTGAATTCTGAATACATAGCCGGCGGCGAAAAGGATCAGCACAAACACAGCGCCGACTATGATGCAGACTGACAAACTGCCCGGGAGGGTGGAGGTATCAATGGCGCCTAGTGCCGTTGATTTAAACCAGCTCAGCAAGAAACCCAGCGGTACACTGAATACCATCAATTTAACAAAAAAGAGATAGACCGGACGACCCTCGTTCTGGTTTTTGCGGTTCCACAGGGCATACAGCACCGACACTTGCAAGATAGCTGACAACGAAGCCGCCAAAGCCACTCCGTTGGCCCCCATCATGTTCAGCCCCAGCAGATACAGGGGGATGCTCACTAAAACGGCAATCGTGCCGTAAATTGCCGGGAAAAGCGTATCCTGCTTGGCATAATAAGCTCTGGGAACAATCGTGTTGGCCGCAAAAGCAAACGCACCCATCAGCATGAAGCTCAGAACGGTGGCGGTATGGCCGGTGGCGGCCGTATCGAATTGTCCTCTTTGAAACAGGATCAAAATAACTTCACGTCTGAGAACCATCAGTAAAACAGAAAAAGGGATGACCAGGCCCAGATAACGCAAGGTGCTGTTCAGCAATTGGTTTAATTGCCGGACTTGATTCTCGACGACCAATCGCGCCATATAAGGGTAGGAAGCCACACCCACGGCCTGTCCGAAAAAGGCCACCAGGAAGAGCATGGTCCGCTGGCTGTATTCCAAATCCGCGATGCTGCCGGCCGGCAGATAGGAACCAAAAAATTTGATCAATATCTCCATCGAAAAGAACATGGTCAATCCCAGCATCAGCGGCAGCGTAAGCTTTAGGTAGCGTTTCAGATCCGGATGCTTAAAGTCAAAAACGGCACAGAATTTAAGCCCCGCCTTACGGGCGCCCCACCACTGAAGGGCAAAATTACCGACAAACGCACCCGCCAGAACACCCCAGGAAAACCCCTCCATGCCGATTCGAGGACCCAGTAAAAATCCGCCGGCAATAATACCCAGATTATAAATCAGCGGGGCCAGGGCCGGGATCAAGAACTTTTCTTTGGCAAACTGAACGGCCATAAACAGACCGCCGGAAAAAAAGAAAAACTGGGCCGGCAGGATGATGCGTGTCATCCGGACCACGTTTTCTCTGAAGACGGGGTCCGGACGTCCGCGGGCCAGCAGCGCCACAAGGTCAGGGGCCAAGACATGGGCGATGATGATAAAACCTAAAAGGAGGCTGCCAAAGCAGGTGAATACAATTGAAAAGACTTGCCAGCCCTGCTCTTCCTGATCCTGAAGGAGATATTCGGAAAAAATCGGGATAAAGGTGATGGACAGAAAGCCACTGGCCACGATGTGATTTAAAATTTCCGGAATGACGAAAGCGACCTGATAGGCATCCACATCGCCGCTGCGGCCGCCGACATAGGCAATGGCCATCAAGCGGAATAAACCAAAAAACCGGCTTAAAAAAACCGACGCCATCATGATCAGCGAGGCGATCCCGACTTTTTGGTAAATTGATGTGGACATATATCCGTTACCGCTAATTGATTGGAAGCCATCTCAAGAGGCGCACCTCTGATAATTAAGATCGGTGCGTCATCCAGCTATGCCGGGAAAGTCTTTTGGCCTCCGCCTTTGGCGGATTGGGCGCTCGGTTCCCCGCAATTTTGAACCAAAATCCTTCTTTTGAGATGGCTTCTATGAAAGCGTTCCGGGCCCGGTCATTCCGGTGCGCTTCAACTTGAAAACATGGTCATGGGGCAACATCACGCTTGCCCGAATGCGATATGACTTATCAAAAAGCTGAACAGAACGCAAAGCCTCCTTTCCTTGACACCAGGGGGTAATTTCATTATGATTGGATCCTCACAGGCAACGATCTCCCTGACGGCTCGATGCCTTAATCAAAATTTGGTGATCCGCCACGACCCTGACATCATGATTCCCGGTAAACAATATATACCCAAAAAACTGACCACCCTGCTGGTGTATGGAAGACCGCCGCTGGTGTTTGGCGGAATGCTGTGCGCCATCGCCGTTATGTGGACCCGCAGCCCCGGGTTGTACACCCTGGGGGTGGTCTTCTTGTTTATCTCGATGACCTTTGACCTGGTCGACGGCTGGTTTGCGGCCCGCTTCCACCCCCATCCCGTCATGGCACAGCTGGCCGATCGCATCATGGACAAAGTGGTTTATTCCATCATTTTTCCCCTGGTGGCCGTCGGCACCATGTGGCGCATCCATATCATATCACCCGACCCCAACCGGGCGGAGCTTTTGCACGCCATTTTGGTACTGCTGTTGACCGTGACGGTGCTGGTTCGCGATAATTTTGCCCATTTCATGCACGGATTTGCCATCCGCAGTGAACAGAACCCCGAATACAGCGAATTTGCCCGCCTGCGCACCATTGTGGCGGCTCCGGTGGGTGCCCTGCTTTATGCCTACGCCTTTTATGTGCCCGAGGGCCCCGCCACCAGGATTTATTCTTCGATTTCCTGGTTGGGAAATCTGCCACTGCGGGGCCTGTTTTTGATTGAAATCATCTTTTTGGTGATCAACCTGGGTTCCATTGCCTTGTATTGCCGCAAATACGGCACGCTCTGCCTGGATGAGCTCTGTCTGGGAAACGAGCAACTGCGGCGTCGCATCCTGTCTTTCTTTCCCAACGCCCTGACGGTCATGAACGCCATGATGGGCTTGCTGGCGGTCTTTTTCGCCTATCAGGGTCAAATCCGGGAAGCTTACTTTTTCCTGATCGGCGCAGCGGTATTTGACAAGCTCGATGGAGCCCTGGCACGCAAACTGGGATTGACGGAACCGCTCCCAACGGGCAAACCGAATTCACACAATATCAGTCTGGGGGGAGTTCTGGACGACATCTCCGATGCGGTCAGCTTTTGCATTGCGCCGGCCTGGATATTTTATATCGCGCTGTCAGCGTTCGAGGACCCGGTTATTCGCCAGCTGCCCATCGGTTTGATTGCCTGGGGGTATATCGCCCTCGGAATTGCGCGGCTGGTGTATTTTACGTTGGATAAGAATCCGATCCCGGGATTTTTTAAAGGCATGCCGACGCCTGCCGCGGCCATGCTGTCCATGTCTCCGTTGATAATTTTCGCCCAGGCCGTTAACGAAGGATCGCAGTGGGCCCAGTTCTGGGGGCTGTTCTGTTGCGGGATCATAATATTTACCGCCCTTTTAATGAACTTTTACCCCATCCGCTATCTGCACCTGGGCCGCTTTATGAGCCGCCATCCCTGGTTTGCCCGCCTCACGCTGATGCTGTCGGTGGCGGTCTTCACCCCTTACTTCGGCCACATGGCCTTTATTTATATGTTCCTGTATACCCTTTCTCCCCTGGTCACCTGGCGCATCGATCCCCAGATCGCCGCCGAGGAAACCCGCGCCAAACCGGCCTAACCTGTCAATATAATCTTATCCCAATATTCTATTTTGGCGGAACCAAGGCGCTGCGGTAGGCTGCCCATAGCGGAGTACTGGAGTGTTGGAGTATTGGAGCGATGGTAAGATGCAGACAGTGCAATCAGAAGTTCATTCGTTCCAATACTCCATTACTCCATCACTCCAATACTCCACAATATTTTGTCTTACTTCGCTCTAAGAGTGCACAGGGCGATGCTTGGAAAAAAAATCAAAAGCGAAAAAACACGCCATCGTCTTTGATCTTGAGCGCTTCCGGTTCCGCCCAGCTCCCTCCCAGGGCCCGGTGCAGGGTCACCCGGTTTTGAAAAAGGATCAAGTCAACGAGAACAAGACGATCCTCGGCCTGGTATCTGGTTATCTGGGCATTGAGCACATCGAGATAATTGACCAGGCCTTTTACATACCGATTTTCGGCCACCCGCTGGGTGGCGCGCGCCTCTGTTAAAAAGGTGATTTCCCGCTCCCGGCGATCGAGTTGCAGCTGCCGGGTTAAAAGCGCCCGCTCCACTTCGGCAAACGCATCCAGCACCGCTTTCACATATTCGGCAACCCCCTGGGCATATCTGGCTTCCGCGGCCCGCTGGCCGGCTTTCAGGCGGCCGGCGTCAAAGATCGGTTGAACAATGCCGGCGGTCAGGTTCCAGATGATATTTTCGGTTCGCAACAGGGTATTCAAATCATCGCTGGTCACGCCGTATTCGCCGGTCAGCGTGATACGCGGCAGTCTGGCTGCCTTGGCCACGCCCACCTGTTCATTTAAAGACCGCAGACGGGTTTCCGCAACCCGGAGGTCCGGCCGGCGCATCAGTAAGTCCGAAGGCAGCCCCGGGGGTACCGGCGGCAGAAACCGGTAATAGTCTTGCGGCTGCCGGCGGGGAGCCCGGGTCTGAGGGTAGCGCCCCAGCAGCACCGACAGCTGTTGCTGGATGATGGCGAGATCCTGTTCGAGCTGGGGAACCAGCGTTTCGGCCCCGGCCAGCACACTGCTGGCCTGGCGCACATCCAGAACGGAGACCAATCCTCGCCGGTAACGGTTTTCGACAAACTGAAGGCTCTGCTCGAAGGCCTTGATACTCTGCTGGGCTATCTGAAGCCTTCTTTCGACGGCCTCCATCTCCAGGTAGAGGGAAACGGTTTCGGCCACCACGGCCTGGGCCACCGCCCGCCGGTTTTCTTCTTCGGCCAAAATGTCCTCCCAGGCCGCCCGGGACGCTTTCGCCAGCCGGCTCCACAAATCCAGCTCAAAAGAGGCGGCCGCGGTTAAATCGTAGCTGTCGACAATGAAGTTGTCCCTGGTTTCGCCGCCGTTAACCTGCCGGCGGTCCTTGACGCCGCCCACATCCGCCTCCGGGAAACGGTCGGAGCGAACCTGTACATAGCGGGCCCGCACCTCTAGTATGCGCGCAGCAGCCTGTTTGATGTCCCAGTTGTATTTCAGGGTATCTTCGACCAGTTGATCGAGCTCGCGGTCCTGGAAAATCTTCCACCACCGGTCTTCGACAACCAGGGGCTGTATCTCGGCCGCATCGGACTCGTAGGATTCCGGTATCTGCATCCCCAGGTCCGGCCGCTGGTAATCCGGACCCAGGTTGATACATCCACCCAGAAACAGGTAAGCCGTCCATACCAAAGCATGAAAATAAAACCTGCCTTTCATGAGCGAACCTCCTCTGGACCGGCCCCGATGCCGTTTTGGGAACTTACAGGGTGTCATCGATCAGGCGGCCGGGCTAATTGATTGTTTTAAAATCCGCCTCAGGCGGATTACAACCGCAACGCTTAAAGCACTGGCGTGCTTTTGGCTTCCCCCGCCCATAAGGGCGGGGAAATCCAAACCACCCGCTGTGCGGGTGGTCGTTGACGCTTGCGGGACTTCCCCCGCGGCATTCTCTGCATTTTTTACGTCCGTATTAGGCGTTCGGTTAAAAGTCAAGGTTATTTTTGATATTAGAGATGGACAAGTTGCCCAAACGGGATTAGATTGTTACAATATCCATCCAGTAACCAGTCCGGAACGGCCGAATACGCCTGGCAGTTCAAAAAGCTGTCATAAAAGCCATTCGGCCATCTCCGATAAGCCACCCAATTTGCGTACTTTACCTGTGATTTGTTATTTGATAATAGAGAGCTATTGGACTTAAGTAACTATTCTCGAGGAAGCGTCGATTAATCAGATCTGAGCCAGGAGTTACGATGCCCGATAAAATGAAAGCACTGGGGTTGTGCCTGGGCGCATCGACAGTGTCCCTTGTTCAAATAGAACTTGACCGGGATCTAATGTCTGATTCAGCCGGCAAGACCAGGCCCCGGATAATTGATTACGCCCTTTATCCCCACGAAGGCGATCCCAAGCAGACCGTCATAAAAGCCTTTGACCAGATTGATCCGGAATCATTCGATAAAATTGCGGCCACCGGGCGCAAGTTTCGCAAATTCGTCAATCTTTCCTCTATTCCCGAGCCCCAGGCGGTTGAACTGGCCTATCCCTACGTAAAACCTGATAATGTCAACTGCCCTGCCGTGGTCTCAGCCGGCGGCGAAACATTCATGGTCTATGCCCTGGATGGCTCCGGCCGCATCTCCAATGTCATTACCGGCAATAAATGCGCTTCGGGCACCGGGGAATTTTTTCTGCAGCAGCTGCGCCGGATGAACGTAACGCTGGATGAGGCTGCAAAATGGGCGGCGGTTGAGGATCCCCACCATGTTTCCGGCCGTTGTTCGGTTTTCTGCAAATCGGACTGTACCCATGCGACCAATAAGGGGATTCCCCGATCCCAGGTAACGGCCGGGCTCTGCAAGATGATGGCCAACAAAATCCTGGAGCTTTTAAAGAAAGTCGACCGTCAAAACATCATGGTCACCGGCGGGACGGCCCTCAACCGTACGATGATTAAATATCTTGAAGCGGAAATCCCCGGCCTCATCGTCCCTGGGCAGGCGCCTTATTTTGAAGCCCTGGGAGCCGCCCTCTGGGCCCTTGAAAATGAGACCGCACCCTACCCCGGTCGATCCGGACTGCTGCAGACCGAAATTGCCACATTCGACAATCTACCGCCCCTGCATGACTTTGCCGACCAGGTGGAATTTAAAACCCTGGCCACCGGCCGGATTCATCCACAGGACGAATGCACCCTGGGTCTCGATGTCGGCTCAACCACCACCAAAGCCGTTCTGGTTCGCAACGCCGACGATGCCCTGCTGGCCTCGGTCTACCTGCGCACCAACGGTGACCCGGTCGGTGCTTCCCGCCAGTGCTATCGCTCCATTCTGGAGCAGGTGAAACAGCAGGTTAACCCATCTGAAATTGCCATAGCAGGCCTGGGCGTATGTGGCTCCGGGCGCCAGATTGCAGGGCTGCATGCGTTAACCGACGGGGTGATCAATGAAATCATCGCCCATGCCACGGCCGCCGTATATTTTGACCCTCAGGTGGACACCATCTTTGAAATCGGGGGGCAGGATGCCAAGTACACGTATATCACCAATGCGGTGGCCTCCGATTATGCCATGAATGAAGCCTGTTCCGCCGGCACCGGGTCGTTTCTGGAGGAATCAGCCCTTGAAACCCTGGGTGTCAAAATGGAGGATATCGGTGATATAGCGCTCAAGGGGCGCCGTCCCCCCAATTTTAATGACCAATGTGCGGCCTTTATCGCTTCGGATATTAAAAACGCCATCCATGAGGGCGTGGCCCACGAGGACATCGTTGCCGGTCTGGTGTATTCAATCTGCATGAATTATTCCAATCGGGTCAAGGGCAATCGTCCGGTGGGAGAAAAAGTGTTCATGCAAGGCGGTGTTTGTTACAACAAGGCGGTACCGCTGGCCATGGCCTCGCTGGTGGGCAAACCCATCATTGTGCCGCCCGAGCCGGGGTTGATGGGCGCTTTCGGTGTGGCCCTGGAAGTAAAAAAGCGCATTGCTTCCGGTCTGATGCCGGCGCAGCGTTTCGATTTGCAAACCCTGGTCGATCGGGAGGTTACCTATAAAAAGCCGTTTGTCTGCGGCGGCGGCAAAGAAAAATGCGACCGGCGCTGCGAGATTGCAATGGTCGCCATCGAAGGCCAAAAATACCCTTTTGGCGGCGCCTGCAATCGCTACTACAACCTGCGTCATAAGGTCAGCTATGATATTCAAAAACTGGATCTGGTGCGCCTGCGGCAAGATCTCATTTTTAACAAATACGGCACCACCGCACCCGGCGACCAATCCCGTGCCAGGGGGAGCATCGCCTTTAACCGCAGTTTTCTGGTTAACTCATATTTTCCCCTCTATTCTAATTTCTTCGCAGCGCTGGGGTTTGACATCGTCATGCCGGACAGCCCCTCCCAGCAGGGTATCGACCGGCAAAATGCCTCTTTCTGCTACCCGGTGGAACTGGCCCATGGATTCTTCTACGCCCTGCTGAACGCTGACGCGCCGCCGAAGTATATTTTCCTGCCGCACTTCAAGGCCGTCCCCGGCGAGAGCGACTCGAGGACCAGCGACCAGTCCCAGGTGTGCCCCCTGGTACAGGGGGAAACCTTCTACCTGCAAACCACCTTTCGCAAGGAGATCGACGCGCTCAAGCGCAAGGGCACACGGCTTTTGGCACCACTAATCGACTTGTCTATAGACCTCGCCGATGCCCGGGGGCCTTTGGTAAAGACGGCGCGTAAAATGGGGATCAGCAGCAGGGAGGCCAAAAGAGCATTTGACCGGGCCTTGGAGCAGCAAAAAAATTGTCTGGCGGAGATGAAGGCCATCGGCCGGCAGGCGCTTGCGGCGCTGGAAGACGATCCGGAAAAATATGCGGTTGTCCTTTTCGCCCGGCCGTATAATGGTTTCGTCGAAGAGGCTCACATGGGTATCCCCCATAAATTTGCCTCCCGGGGTATCCAGGTCATGCCCCTTGATTTCCTGGATGTGGAAGAAGAGCACTCCAAGCGCCATATGTACTGGGGCATGGGAAAACTCATTATGAAGGCTTCCCGAATCGTCCAACGCCATCCCCAGCTCTTCGGCACCTACATAACCAATTTTTCGTGCGGTCCGGATTCATTTGTGGTCGGTTACTTCCGGGATATTATGGGCCGCAAACCTTCCTTGACCCTGGAACTTGACAGCCATACAGCGGACGCCGGCCTGGAGACCCGGGTGGAGGCCTTTTTGGACATCGTCCACGCTTACCGCCGGCTGGTGGCCAGCAATCAGATTGCCGTCACCAGGAAAACCTTTAAACCCGCCAAAACCGTTCTCGCCAACGGCACGGCCAGTGTGATTACCTCCCAGGGCGAGGTTTTGCCGCTGAAGGACCCACGGGTGACCGTCCTGCTGCCTTCCATGGGAAAATACGGGTCGGAGGCGTTCGCGGCCATTTTGAGAGGATCGGGCTTAAACGCCAAAGCCCATCGCCCGGCGGACGCAGCCGTTTTAAAATTGGGCCGCGCCAACACCACCTGCAAAGAATGCCTGCCGCTGATTCTCACCACCGGAACCCTGCTCAGCTATGTCAACAACGGCAAGCGGGATGACGAAGTACTGGTGTATTTCTTCGCCACCGGTTCGGGGCCATGCCGTTTCGGCCAGTACTATATATTCATGGAAGATCTCGTCAAACGGCTCGAGATACCGGATGTGGCCCTGTTCGCCTTGTCCTCGGAAAATTCATATGTCGGCATGGGGGATGATTTCGAGCGCCGGGGCTGGTGGGCGGTAATTGTATCCGACGTTATCGAAGATATCCGCTCCATGCTGTTGACCAATGCCCGGGATCCCGAGGCGGCGGTGGCAACACTGGAGCAGGAATGGCAAAAAATCCTGTTAGAGATGGAAAGCGGGGACTATGACCGCCTGGAGCATCAACTCACCCGGACCGCCGAACGTCTGCACACCGTGGCCTTGAAGCGCCCGCCCGCCGAGGTGCCCGTTATCACGCTGTCGGGCGAAATCTTCGTCAGACGTGACGCCTTATCCCGCCAGAATTTGACGGAACAGCTCGCAAAAATGGGTTTCGCCACGGTTTGCTCGCCGGTGGCCGAATGGGTTCTGTACTGCAATTATATGGTGGATGAAGGCTTGAATCCCGAGGACATGACCATCATGGATAAGGTCAAGTTCAAGATCCGCAATAAATTTCAGGCCCGCTACGAAAAAAGAATCAAATCCATCCTGTCCACTTCCGGGCTGGTGCATGCCAAACCGCTGGATATGGAAACCATTATTAAAAATGCCTCCCCGTACATCTCCAGGAATCTGCCCGGGGAAGCCGTCCTGACGATCGGCGCCTCGATGACCGAGGTGGTATCCCATTCATGCGGTGTCATCGCCATCGGCCCCTTCGGGTGCATGCCCAACCGGCTTTCGGAATCGATCTTAAACGAAACCATGAACAGCAGGGATAAAATTGCCAGCGAGCCTCGCAATGAAACGCTTCGCGCCGTGTTGACCGACATTGATGAACTGCCGTTTTTGGCAATTGAAAGCGACGGATCCCCGTTTCCGCAGTTGATCAATGCCAAGCTGGAGACCTTTTGCCTGCGGGCTGAACGACTCCATCAGCGTATCCTGGCCAACAATCGGGGCCCTGGATAAAGCTGTGGTTTCTTGATTCCGTGCCTTTACGCTGATTGAGGACACACGTCCAATGGACTCAAAAAGTTTAGTGCGCCTTCCTGAACCCCGCCGTGACGGGCCTTTGTCGGTCGAGCAGGCCCTGCTAAACAGGCGCTCAACACGGGCGTTTAACAATGACCCCCTGTCACTGGCCGAACTTTCTCAACTGGCGTGGTCCGCCCAGGGAGTTACCAGCCCCCGGGGCTATCGAACCGCACCCTCGGCCGGGGCATTATATCCGCTTGAGGTGTTTATTTTCGCCGGACGGGTCGAAGGGCTGGATGCCGGCGTGTACAAATATGATCCCCGGCACAGCGTTGAAAAGATAGCCGCGGGCGACCGTCGCGCGGATCTGGCCCGGGCGGCCTTGAATCAGAGCTTTATCGCCACAGCGCCGGTCGTTTTTCTTTTCTGTGCGGTTTTTGCTCGCATGACCAACAAATATGGCGAGCGGGGCCGGCGCTATGTGTTTATGGAAGTCGGCCATGCCGCTCAAAACCTTTGCCTGCAGGCGGTGGCCCGGGGCATGGGGACAACGGTGGTCGGTGCGTTTCAGGACGACAGGGTCGGGGACATGATCGCACTTGCACCAAACGAGTTGCCCATATATATTGTTGCGGTGGGGAAGATCTAGATGGATTTGCCGCCTTGTGCGGACTCGACGAGGAGATGGTGCCTTGAGGTCTGACAGGAAAACGGTATGGGGATGGGTAATGTACGACTGGGCGAACTCCGCCTTTGCCACCACTGTCATGGCTGGATTTTTCCCGATCTTTTTCAAAGAATTTTGGAACTACGGCGTCAATCCCAATTTGAGTACCTACAGACTCGCCCTGGCCAACAGTGTGGCCAGCGCCGTCGTCGCCTTATTGGCACCTGTTTTGGGAGCCATAGCCGATAAAGGTTCGGCCAAAAAAAAGTTTTTAATTTTCTTTGCCTATTTAGGGGTGTTGATGACGGCGTCCCTGTTTCTCGTCCAAAAGGGCCAGTGGATCTACGCCTTTTTTATTTATATTATGGGCATCATCGGGTTTTCGGGTGCCAATGTCTTCTATGATTCGCTTCTGCCCAGCGTGGCCGGTCGCGATAAAATCGACTACATTTCCAGTTTAGGCTTTTCGGTTGGCTATCTTGGCGGCGGCATCCTGTTTCTCATCAATGTCTTGATGACGCAAATGCCGCACCTGTTCGGCCTGCCGGATCCAGCCACCGCTGTGCGCTTTTCATTCCTTTCGGTTGCATTGTGGTGGGGCCTGTTTACCGTCATTACCATTTTCTGGGTGCCGGAAGACAAAGCCCCCTTGATCACAACCAGCAGGGAAAGTGTGGTCATCGCAGGATTCCGCCAGCTCGGCGACACCTTTCGCAGGATTCGCAACCTCAAAGTGGTCTTTCTTTTTTTGTTGGCCTATTGGCTCTACATCGATGGGGTCGATACCATCATTCGCATGGCCGTGGATTATGGTCTGTCCCTCGGATTTGAATCTTCCGATCTGATAAAGGCGCTGTTGATTGTTCAATTTGTGGGCTTTCCGGCGGCGCTGGTTTTTGGAAAACTGGGTGAAAAATGGAGTGTCCGCAAGTCTATATATCTGGCGATTGCGATCTACATGGGGGTAACGGTCTATGGGACGATGATGACCCAAAAAACGGAGTTTTATGTCCTGGCGGTTGTGATCGGCTGTGTCCAGGGCGGTATTCAGGCCTTGAGCCGTTCATACTATTCGAGGCTGATCCCCCAAAACCAGGCCGCAGAATATTACGGTTTCTATAATATGTTGGGCAAATTTGCGGCTATCCTGGGACCCGTGCTAATGGGATGGGTCGGATTGGCTGTCCGTCATCTGCTGATGCCGCCATCGCCGACGCCCGAACAGCAGATCGCCATCGGCCAGCTGGCCTCCCGCTGGAGTATCGGGTCCGTCTTGCTGCTTTTCATCATGGGGGCCGTGCTGTTTTATTTCGTCGATGAGGAAAAAGGACGGCAGCAGGCGGTATATTTGGCTAACGGCTAGGTGATGCCAGGCCTTAAGACGCCAGCAATTTAACAATACCATCAAAATCGAAATCATCGGCCAGCTGCACCAGCCGGTTGCAGAACGGTTCAAGGGCCGGGCTCTCGGTTTTCAATCCATCCGCAATTGCTTTGACCTGGCTTATGTCCCCCATTTCAGCCGCTTCCCTGATGTGGCCGGCCACCTCATCACCCAGCTCGACGCTCGGGGCAGCCACACCGGTATCCGGTACTGCGTCAGCCTGCTCATCAGCGGGACGCCCTAATATTCGAACGGCGTCTAGAGCGCCGGCAAGCGCGTCTTCCAGTCCGCCAAAAGCTTGCGCCAACTGCTTATCGGACATGGTTTCCCGGGCGATCCCCTTGATCAATTTCTCCAGCCTCACGGCGGCGGCCTGCAGATCGGAAGCCGCCAGGTTGCCGGCCAAGCCCTTGAGGTTGTGGACCAGACTGTGGACCTGGTCATAATCACCGGCATCGAGTGCCCCTCTGATCTCATCGGCCGCACCCGTGTATTGGGTGCCGAAATCCATCAGGAGTTTACGATAAAGCGAGCGGTTGCCCATCAGCCGTTCCAGACCGGCAGCCAGATCGAAGCCGGGTAAGGTATCGGGCAGCAGCTCGTCAGCGGTGGCTTTTTCGACAGTTGCGGGTTTGGCCGTCGATGCGTCTTCGGTCCTCGCCCTGGTTCGCATGCGAGACGGCCGGACCCATTTCTGAAGAGCGGAAAACAGCTGGTCCGGGTCAATGGGCTTGGTGACGTGGCCATTCATCCCGGCTGCCAGGCTTTTCTCCTCATCCCCGGTCATGGCGTGGGCGGTCATGGCAATAACCGGAACATTGCGGATGGCGGATTTTAGATTCCGGATTTCCCGCGTGGCGGCGTAACCGTCGAGCAGCGGCATCTGGATGTCCATGAGGACGGCATCGAACCGGGCGGCTTTTACCGCCTCGACAGCTTCCCGTCCGTTATTGGCCGGGGTAACATGTAAACCCGCGCCTTGCAAAATCTCGCTGGCCACCTGCCGGTTGATCTCGTTGTCCTCTGCGAGCAATATTCGCGCGCCCTTGATATCCTGCAGCGTGTCTTCGGCCCGGCGGCGTCTGGTGGCAGACGCGGTCTCGGTGACCTCTTTGCCGAAGGCCTGCATAATGGCATCGAAGAGCACCGAAGGATTGACCGGCTTGAGCAGAAAGCCGTCCAGGCCCGCTTTATCGGCATGTTGCATGATTTCTTCCCGGCCATAGGCCGTCACCAGGATAATGGCAGGAATTAGACTCAGATCGGGATGATTTTTAATGCGCGTGGCGGCCTCGATACCATCCATCTCCGGCATTTTCCAATCCATTACAACGAGTTCGAAAGGTGCCCGGGAGTCGGCATTCTCAATTTCGGTGATGGCTTCTTTACCGGAAGCCGACAGGGCAACGTCGAAAGAGAAAGATTCCAGCAAATCCCTTAAAATTTGCCTCGAGGTTTCATTGTCATCCACCACCAGGGTTTTCAGGCCCTTCAAATCGGATGAAAGTGCGAAGCGTCTGCGGGCCTTTTCCGCCCCCAGACCAAAGTCGGCGGTAAAGATAAAGGTCGTACCCTCCCCCTTGGCGCTTTCCACCCAGATCTCACCGTCCATCATGGATACCAGCTTTTTGCTGATGGCAAGCCCCAGTCCGGTGCCGCCGTATTTGCGGGTAGTGGAGGTATCAGCCTGGGAAAAGGATTGAAACAGCCGGTCCATCTGTTCCTCTGTCATGCCGATGCCGGTATCGCTAACCGAAAACTGCAGGGTCACCTGATCATCCGTTTGACCCACCTTATCGATGGTAACGACAATCTCACCCGAATCGGTAAACTTGACCGCGTTGTTGGCCAGGTTGATAAGCACCTGTCCGAGCCGCAAGGGGTCTCCCACCAGAAAACGGGGCACATCGTTGGAGGGCGCAAAAAGGACTTCAAGGTCTTCTTTTTCCCGGGCCTTGACCGTGATCAGATTGGCGAGGTCATCCAGGACGTCATCCAGGAAGAAATCGACCGACTCCATGTCCAGTTTGCCGGCTTCAATTTTGGAAAAATCCAGAATGTCGTTGATGATGCCCAGAAGTGCGTTGGCCGAGGACTGGATTTTATTCAGGTAGTCGCATTGCTTGGGAGTCAATTCGGTCTTCAAGGCCAGATGCGCCATGCCGATGATCGCATTCATGGGCGTGCGAATCTCGTGGCTCATATTGGCCAAAAAATCCCCCTTGGCCTTGTTGGCGTCATCGGCGGCATGCTTGGCCTCGATCAGCTCTTCTTCCATCTGCTTGCGCTCGGTGATGTCCTGTTTGACCGCCACGAAATGGGTGATGTCACCGTCGTCGTTCTTGATGGGCGAGATCGAGGCGCTCTCCCAGTATTCCTCGCCACTCTTTTTGCGATTGATAAGATCGCCCTCCCAGATTTGATCGCCCAGAATGGTGTCCCAGAGTTGCTGGTAATAGGACGCGGGCAGCTTCCCGCCCTTCAATATTCTCGGGTTCTGCCCGATGGCCTCTTCGGCACTGTAACCGGTGACGTCACTGAAGGTGGCGTTGACATATTCAATCCGGCCGTTCCTATCGGTAATAACCACCGAAGCCGGACTGTGCTCGGTTGCCTGCGACAGCTTACGCAGTTCCGCGGTTCTTTCCCCGACGCGCTGCTCCAGTTCACCATGGGATTTTTGCAATGCCCGGCTGGCACGTTCATCGATCAAGACGGCAAACAGCAACGAACCCAGCGCCAGCAAAACCGTGATGGCCATTACGGTGATGATGACATTGCGCGCGGTGTAATATGACCTGAGCGCATCCGCCGCGTCGATCTCGGTTGCCAGCCCGAACCCCAGATTCTCATCCCATAACCAGGCGCCGTAAACCGGCACCCCGCGGTAATCGCGGTAACCTTCGACATTTACGCCGGGCTGGCCTTTGATGGCCTGGGCTGCCATCACCGTCAGGGGCTGCTGATACCGGGGAATTTTGGGCTTAAAGCCTTTGACCAGATTGCCGCCGGGATCACGGATGCTGACGATCAGAATTCCCCTTCGGTCATCCCGGATCATCCCTATCTTACGCAGGTCCTCATCAAAGCGGCTTTCGGACAGCAGCCTGCCGTAGCGGCCAAAAGCATAGGTCTCACCGGATTTGCCGATCCGGCCCAGTTGAATCAGACGCGTAAAATCCTTTTCCGGATCGATGCGCTGAGTGAGGGCTGCAATGACTTGCCCCTGACGGTTTTTAACGGGGGCTGCAAAAAACATGGTGGGCTCGATCCCCTGCGGGGCGCCTGCGGATTGGTTTAACGCCACATCCGACACCAGGGGCGGCACCAGAACGGTTTCACCCTTGAAGGCGCGGTTAAGAATATCCAGGGCCTGGTTGGCGATCAGGTTTATCGCCCCTATGTTCGTATCGCGCATGGAGGCAATGTTGACGAAATCCGGCGCGATAATGAAAAACCCCGCTTCCCCGTAGCGGTTTTTATGCCGGTTGAAAAAATTGCGCAGCTGCCCGAGTGTATCACTGTTAAGCAGGATGTCACCGGTACGGGGCAGGTCCAGTTGTCGCTCGACCAAGGCGATCAGGTGTGGATCCTCGGCCAGGCGCGACAGGTGGTATTTGTGATTATCCGACCAGAGCCGGAGAGATTCCTGGGTCGTATGCAGAACCGTCTGCAGGGCTTCACCGGTGTCCGACTGAATTTTTGCCTGAATTCGGCCCACTGCAATCCAGGCCAGAATAAACACCAGCACCATGAAAGCGCCGGCCATCAGCAGGATGAGATTGAGTTTTTGGGTCGAACCGGTTTGGGAATTCGGTTTGTTTAGATCGTGATGGAACATAAAATTGCCTCTGGGTTAGAATTTCAAAGCTCACAGCGCCAAGGTTCTTTATCGATGGATCAGCTTGTCTATAATGGCCATCAGTTCACCGGCATTGTTCGAAAAAATCCATTCGACCCCGCGGTTGACTTCCCGCAGCAGGCAGTTTTTCGATCCCGGATAGCCGGTGCCCACCGATTGGCCGCATCGGCGGTGTTTATGCAGCATGGCATTGGTTAGCAGGAGATAATGTCCGGCCACACCGCCATATTTTTTGTCCAATGCCAGCTTGCTGTACCGGTCCATATCCAGCATAGCGATGGGAATAAAGGCTGAAGGGGGTGCGAAAGTGACCAGATCGAACATCGCCGGGGTCAATGACATCAGGTGATAGTCTTTGCCGGGTTCCAGGGATGCGAAACAATCCTGGAAAATGGCGTTTTGTAGCTCCGGATCCGGGTAGATTTCTTCCTTGAGCTCGACCATCAGATGGATCTGCCGGCCGTATTTTGCGACCACCTCCGACAGCAGGGGCACCTGTGGACAGCAGGATCGCAATTGCTTGAAGTCAACTGCCGCGATCGTGGTCTCGATACCGAAAACGCGCTTTAAGTCCGGATCGTGTGCCACCACCGGCTGAAGGTCCCGGGTCCAGCGCACATCGAATTCAATTCCCCAGGTGCCGTGGGCCAAAGCGCTGTCAAAGGCCGTCATCGTATTTTCATAAACACGGATGTTGTCATGCTCCCCGCGATGGGAAACAATTTTACAAGCCCTCAATCTATGCGGCGCCGGCAATTGCCGGGGCCATAGCATGAAGATGAAATCAACGACTTGCAGCAGTATTTTTTCAATTCCGGCAGGAAGCGCCATTTATAACTTGCCAGTCAGGTGATTGCCGTTATAGGTTCTAATTATTTGGAAATATTTTCAAAATATAATACAATGTTGTTTTTTTTCAACACCACTGCTTGCGGTGCAAGCAAGTTGTGGGTTCAGTGATTAGGGATTTAGCAGTTCATTACAAAGTGTGAGGCTGGAGGTTTGAGGTTGGAGGCGGAAGTTCGGTAGTTCATAACTTACCTCTAACCTCTAACCTCAGACCTCCGACCGTTAAACCTTTGAACCCAGAACCTATTTTACCGAGGTAAAAAATGCGCGCACGTCAACAGACAAAGTGGCAAAAACTGACGGTAACGCCTGAAGAAGTAATGGCCAAACTTGAACCCGGTATGAGCATATTCCTGGGGACCGGTGTGGGGGAGCCCCGAACCCTGGTCAAGCATTTGATGGCCGACCATTCGTCCAATCTCAAGGATCTCGAGCTGATCCAGCTGGTCAGCCTGGGCGATGCCATATCCGTCGAAGCCCTGAATTCCAACGCCTACCGGTTGAAGACCTTTTACTCCGGATGGGTGGCCAGCGAGGCCATCACCGCCGGTCGGGTGGATCTGATTCCGAGCCGCTTTTCGCGCATACCCCGGCTGATGGAATCCGGCAGAATTCCAATCGATGTGGCTTTTGTTCAGATCACCCCGCCCAATGAGGCCGGCTACTGTAGTTTGGGAGTGGCCGTGGATGTCGGCCGCCAGGCGATGGAACAGGCCTCCCTGGTGGTCGGTGAAATCAACCCGGACATCCCCGTCACCCAGGGGGATACCTTCGTTCCGCTGTCGGATTTTGATTTTCTGGTCCGTTCCACCGAGTTGCCCATCTATTTTGAGCGCTGGCCGGTGGATGAGGTTTTCGATCGCGTGGCCGCCAATGTGGCCGCGGTGATTGAAGACGGCAGCTGCCTGGCCTTTTCCCTCGGCCCGCTGTTCGAGGCGCTCAGCCGGCACCTGGTTCGCAAACGCCACCTCGGTATCCACACGCCTTTTTTTATGGACTCGCTGATGGATCTGGTCAAGAGCGGTGCCGTCACCAACCGTTACAAAGGGATTTTCAGGGGCAAATCCCTGACCTGTTATGCTTTTGGGACCCCGGAGCTGATGCGCTGGCTGAACCGCAATCCCCTGGTGGAATTTCAGGGCATCGACAAGGTGTTCACCCCGGCCCAGATTGGAGAAAACCCCCGTTTCATGGCGATACTGCCGGCACGCAAAGTCGACATCTCGGGGCGTATTGCCCTGCACTTCGGCAAAGGCAACGTTACGGCCGGACCCGGCGATGTCATGGATCTTTTTCACGGCGCCGAGTTATCCCGGGGGGGAATGACCATATTCGGGCTGCCGAGCCGAAACCGCAACCAGGAATCAAATATGGTGCTCTCGGTTGAGGAATTTCCCAATCAGTTCAGTATCCGGGAATCGGTCGACATGGTGATCACCGAATACGGCGTTGCCAGCCTGAGTGGCCGCACGGTGAGAGAACGCGCCCAGGCCCTTATCGAAATTGCCCATCCGGACGATCGTGCCGGCCTGGTGCAGCAGGCCAAGGAGGAAAAAATTCTCTATCCGGATCAGATTTTTATAAAAGAATCCGCGCACTTGTATCCGGCAG
>JAFDCJ010000276.1 GCA_019312835.1 Deltaproteobacteria bacterium | reverse complement strand
CAAAATAATGCCACAAACATCGTTGATAATGGCTCTTCTACCATCAGTGACATTGAACACACTGAATACCAACTTCCCATTCAAACCAACTTTAGCGGGTTTAATTTCACAGCTCCATATCCGATACAGGTCTCTGGTAGTCTTCTACAGGAAGTTATCTGGTAAACATAGCTGTTGAAGACCGATTTTTATCCTAAACAACAGACAATTCAAGTTATCAAGGGATTTTGAGGTGACTTAAGGTTAATAGTTTTTGAACTCTCCCAAAATATTTGATATAGTTTTAAGTATATGAATCATTTCAGGATAATTATCCTCAATTTGATGTTGAAAACTCTAAACCATAATTTTCAAGATGGCGCTGGGAGTGATCACGATGGATAATGAAGCGTTGGAACCTGATATTGAAAAAAGAATGAATGAACAATCTGGTTGCAAGGGCATAATCAAATGGTCCTATTTTAATCAGGACAACTTTTTTGGTGGCGAGCTTTTAAACTTCAGCCAACAGGGATTTTATTTTGAGACATCTAAGGCCATCAGAACAGGGGCGACTATTTTAATACAGCTGAAAAAATTTTTCCCTGAAAATTTAAGTTCAAATGATAAAGAATTATTGCGTAATGTCTGTCTTGGAGAAGTAAAACATTGCAACGAAATCCTCAAAAATGATTCCACCAGCTATGGGGTTGGTATAAAGTATATCTCCCAGCGCTAATCTGACGGAAATATCCTCAACCGCTTTGAAAATAGTATTATAATGGCAGTTGGCAATGTTAAGCATCAGATCCTTGATATTGAATGGTTGAGATTGCGGGGATCTCGCTCATTCCGACTTCAGCATATCAAATCTCCCAGCCCCATATCTTGATATCCTTTCCCGCTTAACTCTCCCTATAGTGGTTATCAACGGGTTTATTCCGGCATTTTGAGCAAATTATGGTTTATTTCAAGGAAATAAACGGATGCGGCGGCCACAATATGTTGGTGCGCCACGAGGGCGCAAGGTGCCAGCGGATGAGAGTTCCGCCCGGGAAATTGTCGGTTCATCCCGGTAGCTACCCAGACAATGGGATAGGGAGACCTTTCTGTTGAAGCTCTGGGGACAGATGTAAGCCTATAGGGCTGCAGCAACCTGGCAGGCCGTAACGCGAGTGAACCCTGAGCAGGCCCCGAAAGGACAGTCGTGGATGCCGACCCGCCCAATATTCGGGGAAGGCCGAAGCGGAGTGGGGATGTAACCGACCCACCTATTCCGATCCACCGGGGTAATGGGGACAGCATGTCAGGAGGGTATCTTGGGCAACGTGGGAGACCCGTCCCGGATGCGGGGTCGCGACCCGTAACGATACGATTGTGTATTGATCTGGGCGGGAGTCGGAGAGGGCCATATTACCTGTGATGCCGGGTAATGCCGGCGGAGGGAAGGGCCCTTACTTCTGGCGTGCTTTTGAAGGAGATGAGAAGGGGTGATTGGCCATGGGCCTGCAAACACCAGCTAAGATTCGGACTTTCCAGAGAAAGCTTTCTCTTAAGGCGAAGGCGGAACCGGACTTTCGCTTCTACTTGCTCTACGACAAGATATATCGAGCTGACATCCTACTGCACGCCTATCGATTGGCTAAAGCCAAAGGTGGTTGTGCAGGTGTGGATGGGATGAGCTTTGAACACGTCGAGTCGGAGGGTGTGGATGAGTGGTTGTCTGGGATCAGAAAGGAACTGCGCGCAAAGACATACAGCCCCCAACCTGTTTTACGCAGGATGATCCCGAAGCCTGGCGGTGGGCAACGTCCTTTAGGGATACCCACTATACGGGACCGGGTGATTCAAACAGCCGCCAAGTTAGTCCTCGAATCGATCTTCGAGGCAGATCTGGAACCCAATGCATACGGTTATCGTCCCAAGCGCAGTGCTTTGGATGCGATCCGTACGGTGCACGAGTTACTCTGCAAAGGGTATACAGATGTTGTCGATGCAGATTTGTCGAAGTATTTTGATACGATTCCACACAGCGAACTGATGCAGTGTGTAGCCCGCAGAATTGTGGATCGTAATATGCTTCGGCTGATCAAGCTTTGGCTCAAGGTGCCGGTGGTGGATCGAGACAAAGATGGTCGAGGGCGAATGAGCGGTGGCCGTAAGAGCAAGAAAGGGACACCGCAAGGTGGCGTCATCAGTCCTCTTTTGGCGAATTTGTATATGAACCGGTTTTTGAAGTACTGGCGGCTCAAAAGGTGCAATGAAGTTTTCCGTGCCCAGGTCGTCTCATATGCCGACGATTTTGTTATCCTAAGTCGCGGTAGAGCGGATGAAGCTTTGCAGTGGACCAGCACAGTCATGGATCTACTTGGACTGAGGCTGAACATGGATAAGACGGCGGTCAGGGACGCCTGCACAGGCAACTTTGATTTCCTTGGATACACCTTTGGCCGCATATGGTTTCGGAAAGATGGATCGTGGTATACTGGCGCCAGTCCCTCGAAGGCAAGCGTAAAACGGTTGAAACAGAAGGTAAGAACCATGCTCAGCCCCTGTGAGAAAGGAGCATGGCCGGAAGTTCGTGACCGGCTGAACGCCCTATTAAGGGGGTGGAGCACTTACTTTTGTTACGGCACAACGCAGATAGCGTATCGTGCCGTTGAGCGCAATGTCTATAATCGTGCAAGACGCTTTCTGGTCAGTCGGCATAAGGTGCGTTCGCGAGGCATCCATCGGTTCCCATCAGAAAGGGTATTTGGCGAACTTGGCGTACTGCTACCGAGACCGATGAAATATGTGGCCCGGCGTGTGCCTTAAGGTGAAGTCAGTCGGAAAGCCGGATGCGGTAGCGCCGCACGTCCGGTTTGATGAGCGGGGATGGGAAACGGAGCAGATTGCCACCGCGCCCGTCCTCGACTCTACT
>JAFDCJ010000275.1 GCA_019312835.1 Deltaproteobacteria bacterium | reverse complement strand
CTGGATTCCGGATCAGGTCCGGAATGACAATACAGCATTATCTGCAGAAAATACGGGAAGGAAGATGCACCGGTCAGCAGCCCATCAGCTGACGGAAAAAGTAAGGCGAGATTGCGGTCGAGATGATCGTCGCACCCTATCAGGAAAGGAACGAATATCGACGATGAAAACAGTCTGCGTATTTTGCGGATCCAGTACCGGAACCAATTCCAAATACAGAGCCGCCGCCAGGCACCTGGGACAGCTTCTGGCTGAAAAAAAACTGTCGCTTGTCTATGGCGGCGGAAACATCGGTTTAATGGGTGAGATCGCCAATTCCGTGCTTACCCACGGGGGAAAGGCCATCGGTGTCATACCGCAATTTCTCGTGGAAAAAGAGCTGGTCCACGAAAAGTTGTCAGAAGTGAGAATAGTGGAATCGATGCATGAGCGCAAAGCGATGATGGCCGAGCTTGCGGACGGTTTCATCGCATTGCCGGGCGGGTTCGGAACGTTGGAAGAAACCGTTGAGGTGCTGACCTGGGCTCAGCTGGGTTTGCACAGAAAGCCCATCGGCCTGCTGAACATTGAGCGCTATTTTAATTCGTTATACGAATTTTTCACCCACATGGTAAAGGAGCAATTCCTGCATACCGAGTATAAAGACATGATTCTAATCAAAGAAAACGCCGCTGATATGCTGGAAAGCTTAACGACTTACAGGCTTCCCGTTATAGACAAATGGGATGACTTTAAAAGATCCAGACGGCCTTACCCGGACTTCTGATGGGCTTTAATCCGAGTCAAAGCACATCCGTGCTTTAACCGTTGCGGTTGTAATCCGCCACGGGCGGATTTGGAAACAACCAAATAAACCGTTTGACAATTCGGACAGGGACGATATATCAAAAAATGCATTTCATTTTTTATTCGTTCAAAAAGGAGGATCGCACATATGGGTAAAGGTGACAAGAGAACAAAGCGCGGCAAGATCGCTCGCGGAACCACCGGTGCACGCCGCCCGAAGAAAAAAAAGAAAAAAGAAAAGTAGTATATTTCCCGGGATTCATTTGACAGGCCCGCAGCCATCTCAAAAAGGCGCACCTTTGATGGGATAGATTGATGCGTCATCCAGCCAAGCCGGAGAACCCATCGGTTCTTGTGGTCTGCAGGGGGCCTTTTGAGATAACTACTAAATTCATCTCGCGCCAGGCACGGGCGCGTCCTTTCCGCCGCTGCAAAGCAGGTCTGCAGGGCACACCCCCCATGGACTCGATCAGGGGCTGAGCCGCACCGGACATCCCGCTACGTCCGGGTGCCGCCGATCCAGATTTTTCCGCATATCGCAATATCCATTCAGTGCAATTCCACCAGGACCACCGACAGGCTTCGTTAGCAGCCGGTCATGGAGCATATTGCGTCCAGCCATAGAAAAAATGGCGCAACCTTGCTAAAATTGCCGATGCTGACCAATTAAACGGTTGAAATATCTACAGAGAAGCATATATTTGGTTTTATGCAAGCGCTCTCCGAACAAATCGAAGACGTCATCCTCCAGCACGACAACCGAGGCATGCGCGAGTTGCGCAAATCCCTGTCGCCCGGTTATTGCTGCCGCGCCGCCCGTTTGATCCTGGACAACCCGGGTACGGTCCTGATCGGTACCGGGTTTCCGGTGTCCGGAAGCTTTGAAAGCGACGGCCCCATCGGCGCCATTGCCCTTTACCGCGTGCTTACCGAACTGAATTGTGACCCCGTAATGGTCTGCGCCCCACCGATATCCAGGATACTAAACCGTAACTTCAGGACCTACGAACTGCCGCTGGTGGATTGGGAAAAAAGCGAACCGGTGGTGGAAAGTGCTTTAAAGGAGCTGGCGCCAAGTCTTATCGTATCCATCGAGCGGCCCGGGGTAACGGCGGACGGCTCCTATTACAATATGCACAGGAAAGACATCTCCAGGTTTACGGCCAAATTCGACCTCTTTTTGCTCAAAAGCAGGTGTCCCAGCATCGCCGTCGGAGACGGCGGCAATGAAATCGGCATGGGCAATGTTCGCGCCGCCGTGATCGCAATGGATATTATACCGGCGATCACCACCTGCGACGAGCTGGTGATTGCCTCCGTATCCAACTGGGGTGCTTATGGCATTATTGCCGCCCTTTGCCGGTTGGTGAACCGGGATCTGTTTGATATTTTTGACCCGCAAACCATTGCCAACTACCTGGTGGACAACGGCTGTGTCGACGGGGTCACGACCCTCCAGGAATCCAGTGAAGACGGTTTCCCCATCAGTGTCGGCCTTGAGATCATTGACCAGCTTCGCAACCTGGTATTCAAAGATCAGCCGGGGGGAGAGCAGAGTAGGTGAATTATAATGGAATGGATTCGATCATATTTTTTAAATTAGACAGGATTTACAGGATTAGTAGGATCTTTATGTCACTTTCCGGAAGAAAGTGACATAACCACATCGGCCTTCGGCCGAAGCAAAGAAGGTTGAATTGCATTCCACAATTTCCAAAATTGATACTCAAGTCTCCCCAGTGTAGCCTAAAGGTGCAGTAGGATAGATCTTAATCCTGTTTTTTCCGCCGCAGGCGGATTGAACTTAAGCACTTTCTTCTGGAAAGTGCTTAAAAAAAATATCCTGATAATCCTGTCAATCCTGTCAAAAAATTTTTGCTAAAAATCGAATCCATTCCTTCATATTTAGGATATTTAACGAAAGAGAGGAGAATTCATGGCAGGCAAACCGCTAAATGAGAGGATCGCCGAGGTTGAGGTTGACAGCATGTTTACGGACCGCTGGTCGCCGCGGGCGTTCTTGTCCGACCCGCTGCCCGCGCACCAGATAAATGCATTGTTTGAAGCCGCCCGCTGGGCGCCCTCGTGCTTTAACGAACAGCCCTGGCTGTTTGTATATGCCACCGAGCCCGAGCAGCGCGGTAAGCTGGTCTCGGTTCTGGTGGAAAAAAATCAACGCTGGGCGGCCAAATGCCCGCTGCTGATGTTTGTCCTGGCCCGCCGCCAGTTCAAGGAGGGGGGCCGGGAAAACCGCCACGCCCCCTTCGATGCCGGTTCGGCCTGGATGTCGCTGGCCCTGCAGGCAAGGCGGCTGGGACTCTATGCCCACGCCATGGCCGGCTTCAGCCTGAAAAAGGCCTATGAAGTCCTGGGCGTGTCCGAGGAGGATTATCTCATCATGGCGGCCATTGCCGTGGGCCGCAAGGGTGATGCCGATCAGCTGCCGGAGGATCTGCGCATCATGGAATCGCCCAATGCGCGCAAACCGCCGGCAGAGGTTGCTACGGATAAGTTTCCGTTGGCGCAAATGCCTAAAGTTTAAAGTGCCTGAATTGCCTAAAATAACGGG
>JAFDCJ010000274.1 GCA_019312835.1 Deltaproteobacteria bacterium | reverse complement strand
CGATGTGTATATACCGGATTTAAAATTTCGCAACCGCGATTCACGATTTACTAACCGACCAAGGAAAAAAACCAGGAAGGGTAAAAAATTTGTATTAGAAGATTTTAAACATGACCCGCAAAGGGATCACTATATTTGTCCCAATGGTAAGATTTTAAAACGCAATGTAAAAAAACACATCCGGGATCACAACATCTACCGACGCTATATGGCCGATGAGAACGATTGTGCGCGCTGTTCACTTACGCATCGCTGTTTTTATCGTAAAAATACCAAGCGTCGCTCACTGGATGTGCCTTTGGGCACTGACAAGACCAATTTTTCCAAACTGATGCAAGACAAGGTCGACAGTGACAGGGGCCGTAAAATATACCCGCAGCGCTTTGCCGTTGTGGAGCCGGTCTGTGCCAATATCAAAACCCAAAAGGGATTAGACCGCTTTACACTCAGGGGAAAAATCAAAGTCAACATCCAATGGTTGCTTTATTGCATGGTGCACAATATCGAAAAGATCATGAACTTTGCCGCGGCATAGAGGGCGCAGAACAGCTCCGGGGGTGGCAGGCAATCTAATCAGATATACCAGCTGCCGAAAGTGACCATTTTGAAAAATTTGAAATTTGGGCAACAGATCGATATTTAAAAACGACTTATTCAACAGCTTCGCAATTTATAACAGATATTCGAATCTTCCTGAAATCGGCGATATCTCCAAAATATCCTTAACAAGGAATTCTGCTTCATTATTTCTCATACGATTATAGTATAAAAACAATAATAGTATCTATCCGGCGTATTTCATCTTCCTGAAAGCCGCAGGGTTCATTATTAATTCCGGTGGATATTGCAAAGATGCCCGGTATTTAATCTTTTATATCTATTTTCCGATCCTTGAATTTTTTCTTGATGATTTCCGCTGCGTATTCCTTGTCACAGGCGCCGAATTCCTGGCTGGCGCCGTAAATGGTGATGACACCATCGGGTTCGAAACGCACCAGCGCCCCACCCAGTTCGTGCACCTGCGTGTTTTCAAATCCCAGGGTTTTGATTTCAGCTGCGGTGTTGCGCAAGATTTCCCTGTGCCACAGGTCTCCTGAGCGCAGCAGAACGGATTTCGGGATTCCCCCTCCACTGACGGATACCAGCAGGATTTTACCGTTATAGCCTTCGGGCAGAATGATGTCAGGTATCCGCTTCTTCATCTCCATTTCCTTTCCATGGGTTCGTTTAGCGCATTTTGCGGCGGTTTGCCGGCCGCCACCCGTTTGATACCCTAGGCGCCCCAAGTTTATTTGTTGCCTTAGTCCAGGGAGTTTGTCAATGTGTGCCCGTCTAAATTAATAAAAAGGAAGCAATCGATCCGCCCGTTGACGCCGGACCAATTTTCTGGTTAGAGTGAAAAAAGTTTGACAATTTTGCCAGGTGGGCGCATTTAATGCAAATCTTTTTATGCCATCGGAAACGCATCCAACCCGGGGATTAGCGATGACTTCTGATAGAGATTTTTCGTTATTTCAGACGGGGATTCAAAGATACGCAGCCGCCATGAATGGTAATGCAGATCGGATCCCGGTGTGCGCGCAATTGCACGAGTTTGCAATGAAAGAAATCGGGGCCAACGCCACAGAATTTTATACCAGCGCCGAATTACTGGTCACGGCCACCCTGGAGATCCATGAAACCTACGGTATCGATGTTCCCGCTTTAGATTACGATGTCTATAACATCGAGGCGGAAGCCATCGGCCAGGCCATGAAATACAGTGAAACCGATATGCCGGATGTGGATCGGAGCAAACCCCTAATTCGCGACCGGGAAGATCTAAAAAAAATTCAAACCCCTGACTTCGATACGGTGGGGCGGTTCGCCCAGGTCATCGAGATGAACCACCTGTTTTGCAAACTGATCGGCGGCCAAACAGCGCCGACGTTGAATTTTTGCGCCCCTTTCAGCCTGGCAGCCAACATCAGGGGATTTGAGCAATTAATCATGGACATGTATGCCGATCCGGACTTCGTTCGAACCCTTTTTGACCGGATTATTGAGGAGCTTCTGGCGCCCTGGGTTCTCAGACTCAAACAGGAGTTTCCCAATGCCCGCAGCATCTGTGGCAGTGATGCGACGGCATCTCTTCCCCTCGTCGACCTGGATATTTTAGCCGAATGGATCGTTCCCTATATCCTGCGGTTGCGAGAATTATGCGGCCCGGAAGTTTATGTGCCCAACTGGGTGGGGGAAAGTTACCTGAAAAATCCGGCAGAGCTGCTCGATCTCAAAAGGCAGGTGTGCCCGGACTTTGTCGAGGGGCAGGATCCGGATGTTGAAAAGCTCAGCCCCGGATACTATAAGACATATGCCCGGAAGCATAACCTGCCCCTGGTTCTTGGTGTCGGCGCTGTTTTTTTGGCCACGGCAACACCCGCCGCGGTTGCCGGGCGGGTGAAATATTATATTCAATCCGGTGATAAAAGCGACCGGCTCATCCTGTATCTGTGCAATCTGGGTGCCACAACACCACCGGAAAATGTATCGGCGGCTGTGGAAGCAGTGCGCAAATGCCAGTTGAATTAAAATTAATCGGGAGTTATCGGCTACTCGCTATGGATTAACCGTAACCAGGTAAATAAATGAAGATTCCAACCAGAGACCAGTGCTTTCGGATGATGCGTGCAATGAAGATGATGGATCACATCGTGGTCCATTCGCTCCAGGTGTGCCGCGTGGCAACCTATTTAACCGAGCACCTGAACAGGCAAAACGGCCGACTCAACCTCGATCTCATCCAGGCTGCCGCCCTGTTGCATGATATCACCAAAACCCGCAGCTTTAAAACCCGGGAAAATCATGCCCTGACCGGCGGCCAGATGCTTGCCGAGCAAGGCTATCCGGAGGTCGGTGAACTCGTACGACAGCATGTCAGACTCGATGAATATCCCAAACCGGTCGTGCTGGGTGAAATGCAGATCATCAACTATGCCGACAAACGGGTGCTCCATGACCAGGTGGTCTCGCTGGATAAGCGTTTGGATTATATCCTGGAAAGATACGGGGAAACACCGGAACATGCGGAAAGAATTCACTGGCTGTGGGAAAAGACCCTGGAACTGGAAGCAAAAATTTTCCATGGCCTGGTGGTGGCTCCCCATGAGCTCAATCGCCGCCTCAACAACTGGGATTCGAGCCAAGATCTCGCCTCCTATCAAAAGATACCTCAGCAAACGGACTCCCCTGAAAGGCATCGGCAATAACTATTTGTGATCTAATCCACATTTTTGCCGTTAACTGATAATTGTCTGCAAATACATGAACAGAACCGTCATTTTTGATATCGGGGGTGTTTATTTCAGCGACGGTACCCGGACCGCCATTGATGCGATTGCAGCTGAATATGAAATCAACCGGGATGTCGTCGCGGGTTTTATAAACGGAGAGCCGGGCCGGCAATACCGCATCGGCGCAATATCCGCCGAACAGTTCTGGCGGCAGGCCATCCGGCAATGGGATATCCAGGCTTCAGCCGAGACGCTCGTGCTGATCTGGAATTCGAGTTATCAGCTCGATGAGGGGACGGTGCGATTGGTTGACAGGTTGAAAAGTGCCGGCCATGAACTCCTGTACCTTTCCGACAACACCGCGGAAAAGGTGGCCTACCTGGACGCCAAATTTGCGTTTGTGCAAAAATTTGATGATGGCATTTTTTCGCATGTGGTCCATTGCAGGAAACCGGACCCGGTGATCTATGAGCTGCTGCTGGCCAAGGCGTCTCATCCGGCCGACGCCTGCATTTTTATCGACGACAAACCGGCCAATCTCGAACCGGCCAAAAACCTTGGAATGCAGACCATCGCGTTTAAGAATTCTGCTCACCTTGAGAGCAGCCTGAAAAAGCTGGGCTTGTTTGATTAAATCATAATCTCCATTTATTTCAGGATATTGGCATTCCCAATGAAATCCAGAAACCAACCTTACGGCCGATCGAAAAATAACCTATTGTCATTGACGGCATAAAAATAATTATTTTGACTTATACTAAAAAAAACCATTTAATGGTGCCTTGATCGCTCCATAACAGAGGCCAAAACAGGGATTTAGATTTCAATATCATATTTATTATCTTTACCAATGAATACAGGAGGAAATAATGGACAGGGACCCATTGATCCGCAGAAAGACCGCCATTTCGTATAAGACGGAAGATAAAACGGTCATGCGCGGATATAATTTAAGCGATCTGGCAGAAGAAGGCTATTCTTTTTATGATGCCATGTTTGAGTCGTTTCAGAACCGGATTCCCACCGAAAATGAGGAAAAAATGCTCAAATACGAGATGGGTGTTTTTCTGGAACATTCCATGTCGCCGTCGGCCGTCGGCGCCATCGGCGTAAGTGCCGGCCGGCCCAATCTTCCCGTTTGTGTGGCCGCTGCAGTTTCGACCTTCGGCGGTGTGCACGGCCCCGGGGCCGCCCATGGATACATGTTAAACAAGTACCTCGAGCGCGCCAAGAAAGAGGGCAAGACCGTGGACGAAATGGCCAAAACCCTGGTGGACGAATACCTGGATGCCGGCAGACCGGTGATGGGCATGGGACAACCCCAGCACATCGACAGCGATCCCCGGGCGGAGCCGATTCATCTGCGGCAGGAAGAGCTTGAGCTTGAAGGGGTCTACCTCGAATTTCAAAGGGCACTTGAAAAGTATTTCCATGCCCGCCGCAAGAAAGAGGGGCGCTCCTATGTGGGGGTCAACGTGGTCGGTTCCGGCAACACGGCCCTGATGGAAATTGGATTTTCTCCCAATGCCGGCTGGTGTATCGGCAGTGTTGTTCGGGGGTTCAGCTGCGCGGCCCACGCCCTGTTTAACATGAAAAAAGGGCGCGCCTGGGGCGCATCCCGCAATGAGCCCATGGTGCAGATGATCGATCTGTCCATGATCAAGTATGTCGGCCCTGAAGACCGTATCGTCCCCAAAAAGGAAGAGCAGCAGGAATACGCCAGGAAACAGAAGGAAGAAGGAGAATACAAGAAATGGGTTATCTAGATAAAGAAAAAACAGAAGAGCTCAACAAGATCAAGCGGGAGCGCAAAATCGGGAATCTGGGAAGCCCCAAGAACCCCTTTGATTATTACGACAGAGAATATGGTACCGTGCCGCGCGACACGGAAAGAGCGCCATTTCAGTGGGTGTCCGAAGTGGCTTACAAGAATGTTCACCGCATCGTTGCCAGGGGCTATGACACGACCGAGCTGATGGAAGAAGGCTATGGTGTCATTGAAGTCCTTTTTGTGGACTATCAGGCGCGGATACCCACCGTTGAAGAGGGCCAGATGCTCAATTACGTCATGATTCTGGCATTGGAAGACGGGCTTTCCGCACCGGCAGCCATATCCAGAATCGTGGCCAGATCCAAAACCTTTTTGACCCAGGCCTGCGGGGCATCCATCATGGCCTTTGGTCACGCTTACGGCGCCTATTCTGCTTTCGGCAATCGCCTCGAGCGCTATCTCGATCGGGTCGACAAGGGGGAATTTTCTCTGGAAGCGGCCGCCGAGCTACTGGTGAAAGAAAACCTGCATGACGAAGCCCTGGGCGTCTCCGGTCTTATGCTCAAAGATCCGGCGGCCAAGCGCATGATTGCGCGGGCGGAAAAACTCGGCGTGGCCGGCAAATATAGCGCCTTTACCGGGGAAGTGGTCAAGGCAGCGCAAAAGGCTTTTGATGAACCGGTGGATCTGGATATGCTCGGCGCCACCGGCGCCACCATGATGGACCTGGGCTTTACCCCCGAAGCCACCTGGGCGATTCTGGCGGTCACCCGCTCCTTTGCCGCCGGCGCCCATTACATTGAAGAAGTCGAAAGGGAGGAATCCAACCGACTGGGTCAGGAATTAACGCCCATGGAAGATTACGACGGACCGGCTGAGCGGCCGGTACCGCCCCTGTCGGAGCGAGATAAACATGCGAAGTCCGCTGTTTGCCGTACCCCGGAAGAATGGAAAGCGCGGTTTGAAGAGATGAAAAATGTGCGCGGAAGCGGCTTCAGCATCGTTGAAGAGATTGAGGATCCCAGCAAGAAAAGTGGTATCAAGAAAGTCGGGAAACTTTAAGAATCATTTCATCCGTCGTAAATGTGGTTAATTGATCTAAATTCGAAGTCCGAAACCCGAAATTCGAAACAAATTCGAATTCCCAAAATCCAAATGATCGAAACACATTTTGAAATTTAGGTGTCAATTGAGGAGTTGTTTTGGTTATTCGAACATTCGGATTTAGGATTTGTTTCGGATTTCGAAATTAGATTTTCGAATTTGATTTGATGAATGAAGACGATTCGATGTGTTTAAGAGATCATGGGGATCATCCCCAATGAGCGAGGAGGTGGCCAAATGGAGGTCGTTAAACCCGTCAAACGTAACGTGCTGTTGAATCCCGGTCCGGCAACCACCAGCGATGCGGTTAAATACGCCCAGGTGGTTCCCGACATTTGCCCCCGGGAGAATGAATTCGTCGAGGTTATGGATGAGGTCCGCAAAGAGCTGGTAAATGTTGTCCACGCGGATCCGGAAAAATACACGGCGGTTTTGTTTACCGGCTCCGGAACCATTATTCAGGATGTCCTCGTGAATTCACTGGTCCCGGAGGGTAAAAAGATCTGTGTGGTCAACAACGGGGCCTATTCCAGCCGGATGGTGGAAATTGCCCAATATTATCAGATTCCTTGCGTGAATCTTGAATTCCCGACCACCGGTCTGCCGGATCTTAAGGTCGTCAAAGACGCATTGGAGAAAGACAAAGATATTGCCGTGGTTGCCACCACCCACCACGAAACCGGTACCGGGGTTTTAAACCCGGTGCGGGAAATCGGTCAGATGGCCCATGACAATGGTTGTGTGTTTGTGGCCGACACGATTTCAACGTACGGCCTGCTTCCGATTGACATCGAGAAAGAAAACATCGACTTTTGTATGTCCTCGGCCCAGAAGGGGCTGTGCGGCATGACCGGCGTTTCCTGGACGGTGGGTAAAATCGATGAAATTGTGAAATCAAAAGATTATCCCAAGCGCTCCTATTACTGCAATCTGTTCATGCAGTATGATTTTTTTGAAAGGGTGGGAGAGATGCACTTTACCCCTCCGGTTCAGGTCCTCTACGCGTTGCAGCAGGCCATCAGGGAATATAAGGAAGAAGGCGAGCAGGCCCGCTACGAGCGCCTGACCCAGTGCTGGGAAGCGATTCACCATGGACTGGATGAAATCGGACTTGGGACGGTGATTGACAAGGACATCCAGGGTCATCTGGTGGTGACCGTCAAAGCACCCGAAGATGAGCGCTTCGATTTTTTCAAACTGCACGACTATTGTTATGAGCGCGGCTTTACGATCTATCCCGGCAAAATGTTCGGTCTGGAAACCTTCAGACTGTGCAACCTGGGGCTGATTACCAGCAAGGATATCGAGGACTTCTTCGTGGTCGCCAAGGAGGCCTTCGGTGCCATGGGATTCACTCTACCGATAAAGTAAATATCAGGCTGTAAGGATAGGTTTCAATTTAACCGCAATGGAATATTGGAATGTTGGAATACAGGAATATTGGGTAAAAACAAGGATAGTGTCATTTTTTAAATGGCTATTAACCTTTTTTAACCCATCATTCCGATGCGAATGGATCAACACAAAGACTAAAAAAGCAAGTTAATTCAATTATGTCTAAATAAGGGAGGATATAAGACATCATGGAAGACACCATTCAGGAAATGTATGCCAGGGCCAGAAAGGCGTTTCGCGAGGTTGAATACTGGCCCCAGGAAAAAGTAGACGAGATGGTTCAGGCGGTGGCCTGGGAGCTGATGCGGGACGATGTGCGCCACAAACTGGGCCATATGGCAGTCGATGAATCGGGTATCGGCAACGCCGAAGACAAGGTCAACAAGATTAAAAACAAGACCCTGGGGACCCTTTATGACATGCGCAATGCCAAAACCTGCGGCATGATCGAAGAAAACAAAGCCCTGGGCATTCGCAAGTTCGCCAAGCCGATCGGGGTCATTGCCAACGTCGTACCCTGCACCAACCCGGAATCGACCATCTGCTGTCTGGCTCTGAGCACCCTCAAAACCAGAAACGCCCAGATCGTATCGCCCCACCCGCGTACCCAGAAAACTTCCTACGAAACGGTTCAACACGTACGCAAGGCCCTTGAAAAAATCGGGGCCCCGGTGGATCTGGTCCAGTGCATCAAGCAGACCAGCCATGCGAAAACATCCGAGTTGATGGCCAACTGCGACTATGCCGTTGCCACCGGCGGTGCTGCCCTGGTCAAGGTCGTTTATGCCGCCGGCAAACCGGCCCAGACCGTGGGGGCCGGCAACGTCGTGTCGATTGTGGATGAAACCGCCGACTTGCCCACCGCGGCCCATAAGATCAGGTTGTCCAAAGTGGCGAACAATTCAGCATCCTGCTCGTCTGAAAACGCGGTAGCCCTATATGAGAGCATCTACGATGATATGATCGAGGCCCTCAAAGCAGAAGGCGGGTATCTGTGCGATACCGAAGAACGCGAAAAACTGCGGCAGTACATGTGGCCGGATGGGGTCCATTTGAATCGGGAGATTGTCGCCAGGCCGGCCACTTGGATTGCCCAGAATGTCGGTTTGACAGTTCCTGATGACACGCGCTTTTTGATGGTGGTCGGTGAAAAAGTCGGACCGGAAGACCGCTTTTCCGGTGAAAAAATCTCCCCTGTTCTTACGGTCTGGAAATGGACCGACTTTGATGAAATGCTGGACCGTCTGGAGCAGATCCTGAAATTTTCCGGTGAGGGGCATTCGGCTTCCATCCACACGGAAAATGATGAGCGGCGCGTCAAGCTTGCCCTGCGGGCCAATGTTGGCAGAATTGTCTGCAATATGCCCCATGCCCACGCCAACAGCGGGGGCTGGACCACCGGGCTGCCCACAACCGACACCCTCGGCTGCGGCAGCTGGGCCGGCAACATTTTCAGCGGGAACGTCAACTGGGAAAACTTTCTCAACTATACGCTGTTGTCGATCCCCAAAGAAGAGTACATTCCCGAAGTGGGGGATCTTTGCGGGGAATACCTTGCCAAGTGGGGCAGAGATTAAGTCAAAACCCCGGAGTACCCGCCTTCGTCACGCTAAAGCGTGACTTGGGCGCGACAGGATGGAGTAATGGAGTACTGGCGTATTGCTGAGAGGCAGCGCTTCAGAGTCCATTACTCCATCACTCCATCACTCCAATACACCAAACTTCCTGTGAATAGATCAATCCTGGTGTGTCGGCCGGCCTTGAAGGGATAAAGAAGCACCCAATCCATCGCATAGTTCTTATTGACTTTTTGATAATTTCCTATGACAATTGCGGCCAGTCATTTCTTCCTTCAATCATGTAATCTCAGTTTCGAGGTTATGGATGGAGAAGTCCCTGATCACATTCGAGCCTGATTCCGGAGGCGGCAGGTTTGCTGCGCGCTTAAACCCCTTCCCATCGAAAAAACGGTCTGTAAAACGCGCGAAGATTCGCGTCTGTTGATATGGCTCTGCGGCCGTGGGCCAGAGCCCGAATGCCGCAATGACAGAAAACCGTTGGATTTTTACCAACATCAAAACTATGGAAAGGGGGAAAAATGGTGGATCATAAGATTATCGACCTGCACGATGACTATCTTCATGGGTTATTGGACCGGCGTACGTTCATGAAAAAATTGACGCTGCTGGCGGGCAGTGTGGCGGCAGCCAACGCGATGCTGGGCCTGCTGAGAAACAACTATGCCCATGCCGCAATGGTTGCCACGGATGATCCCAGGCTTGATTCGGAATCGCTCGAATACGATGGCGCCACCGGCAGGGTCCGGGCTGTTTTCAACCGGCCGAAAGGTGCATCCAAATTGCCCGGTGTGGTCGTGATTCATGAAAATCGGGGCCTGAATCCCCACATCGAAGACGTCAACCGGCGGGTTGCGCTGGAAGGATTTTTAGCCCTGGCCCCGGATGCGTTGTCACCGGTGGGGGGCACCCCGGCGGACAGCGATAAAGCCCGCGAGATGATCCGGGGACTGGACCAAAAATCCACGCTGGAAAATTACCTGGCCGCGGCTCAATTTCTAAGAACCCATCCGATGTCGACCGGCAAGGTGGGGGTCGTCGGCTTTTGCTGGGGAGGGGCTATGGCAAACCAGGTAGCCGTCAACGATCCGCAACTGACGGCCGCAGTTCCTTATTACGGCCGTCAGCCTGCGGCTGAAGACGTCCCCAGAATCAAAGCGGCGCTGCTGCTCCACTATGCCGGTCTCGATGAACGCATCAACGAAGGAATTCCCGCCTATGAAGCGGCCTTAAAGGCGGCCGGCACCGAGTATAGGATGTACATGTATAAAGATGCCAAACATGCCTTCAACAATGACACCAACGCCGCCCGCTATAACAAGGAGGCCGCTGAACTGGCCTGGAAAAGAACCATTTCTTTTTTGAGTGAAAAACTGAAGCGTTGATCGCTTTCACAGTCCAGTACCAGGCTACTTGCCCAAACAGCATTTTTTGTACTTACGACCGCTGCCACAGGGGCAGGGATCGTTGCGCCCTGTTTTGGGTCCGGATCTGATCGTTGCGGTCGCTGCCCCTGTTGTGGGCGGTTCGCGGGATTGCGTGCGCCACAGAAGGGCCAGCTCGTCGAGAAACGGCCGGCAGTGCTCAAAGAAGCGTTTATAGCCGGCACACAGATAGTTCAGTCGCGGTTCCCCGTCCGGGGCCTGGATAAAGCGGTTTTTGGGGCACTCGCCATTGCACAGGTTGCGGACGTCACATGAGCGGCAATACCGGGGTAATGCGCTTTGTTTGGCCTGGCCGAAGGCCCTCTGACGGGCACTTTCCAGCATGTCCACCAGGGGGGTTGCGGCGATGTTTCCCAACAGGTGCGCTTTGTCCACGAAATGGTCACAGGCATAAACGTCGCCGTTATGCTCGACGACGGGAATATCGCCGCAGGTTTTGCGAAAGATGCACAACCTTTGTTCCTGACCCAATGCCGTTCGGGAGGCTTCCTCAAATATCTGCACTTTGACCTGGCCGATGTCCCGGCTTTTCCACTCATCGAAAATTTCGCATAGGAAAGATCCGAAGGCATCAGCCGAAACACTCCGTTCGCTGACCCCATTGGGTGAATCGGGCTGATGCTCCACCAGAGGCAGAAACCCGATGAAAGTTGCCCCGATTTGTTTGAAGAAGTCATAAACCTCGGCCGGGTAGCAAACGTTGTCGGCGTTGACAACGCACAGGATGTCGAAGTAGATGTTGTGCTGATGCAAGAGTTCATAACCGCGCATGGTCTGCTTGAAGGTCGGTAGCCGCCTTTTGGTGACGCGGTAGCGGTCGTGCATTGGCTGCGGGCCGTCCAGGCTGAGCCCGACATGAAAGCCTTCTGAAGCCAGAAAGCGGCACCAGTCTGCATCGAGGAGGGTTCCGTTGGTCTGAATGCCGTTGATGAATTGACGGTCAGTCGGGCAATATTTGCGCTGCAGGGCTAAAATTTTACGAAAGTAATCGACGCCCAGGAGGGTTGGCTCACCACCGTGCCATGAAAAACGGATGGGGGAGTGGGGGGCGGTCCGGAAGTGTTCAACGATGTATGACTCTAAAATGTCATCGGGCATACGATATGACCTGCTGTCCGGATAGAGATCTTTTTTGACCAGATAATAACAGTAATCGCAACCCAGGTTGCAAATCGAGCCGGTCGGTTTGACAAATATCTGAAAGTCATGCGCGGCTCTGGCCATTTCAGTACCCCATTTCCCCCGCATTTAAAATCCCAAACCCGTTCAGCAGACCTTGGAATGAGAGACAAAAACTTGCTTTTATTGACTTGAGTATGGCAAAAAACCTGTTGTGTATCAATAGCCATGTTGTTATTGAATGGCTTGTGATTTTTTGTAACCCTAATTTCGACGGAGACCTATGAGTGCCCTTGCAATCGCCCTGGTACTGCTTTCCGCTCTCTTTCATGCGCTGCGGAGTCTGTTTACCAAAGAATCCGATGACAAGCAGATATTTTTGTGGTTGTACTCCATCTTCGCGTTGGTGTTTTTTTCACCGTTGTTTTTTTATTTTCTTTACCGCGTCGGCATCAACAATCCGGCCGCCTATGCCTGGTGTGCGGGTTCCGGATTTATCCACTTTTTATACTGGCTGTTTTTAACCAGCGCATACAAAGAAGGCGATCTATCGTATGTCTATCCGATCATGCGCTCATCACCGGCACTGGTTTTAATGATTGCCGTTCTTTTTCTGGGCGAGCAGGTATCGGTCCAGGGGGTGACCGGAATTTTGCTGGTTGCCGCAGGCGTCTATATTATCGGCCTGAAGCAGCTTTCCGGCCGACAATTGCTGGCGCCCGTCAAGTCCCTCACCCATGATCGCGCCACCCAATTCGCCTTTCTGACGCTGGTTTCAGTCGCCTCATATTCTATTGTAGACAAAATCGCGGTAAGCTACGTCCATCCGGTATTATTTGCTTTTTTTCATCTGTTTTGCGGGATGTGCTATTACACGCCTTATATCTTCTTTACCAAAGAGACCGCCCGAATAAAAAAAGAGTGGCGCTTGCGGCCGGGACGAATTGTTCTCTCCGGAGTCATCGGTATTGCCGGTTACGCGCTGATTCTGGTTGCTTTCACAATCGAGCGCGTCAGCTATATTGTCAGCCTGCGTCAGATCAGCGTTGTATTCGCCGTTCTCATGGGAAGCTATGTTCTCAAAGAAAAATACGGAGGGATTCGGATAGCCGGAGCCGTGATCATCTTCGTCGGCGGATTCTTGATTTCGCTGGCGGAATAGTGTGCCGAATTTTCAGAAATGACCTCGCATGGTTTAATAACAGATACAAACGCGGGCTATATAACAAAAAGTGTTTTGTATTTTGTGTTTCGTGTTTAGTATTCTTACATGAGTAGGCAGCATTACCAATACTTTGCAAAACACCAAACACCAAACACTGATGAAACCGATTCTCAAGTAAAAAATTTAACATAGCAACCTATATGATCAATTCAAAATGACCACCAGAGTCCTTTTCCTCGGCAACAGCCATACTTACTTAAACTTCATGCCCCAGATGATTTCGGCGTTGGCCGGTGCTGAAGATCGCGGCATGGGGCTGGTGGTGGAGCAATGCACCGGCGAAGGGGCCGGTCTCGCGTGGCACTGGAATAATGTTTCCAGCCGTGATGCCATCACCGAGAGCCGATGGGACTACGTGGTGCTGCAGGACCGCAGCGGTGGACCCCTGGAAGAGCCGGAATCCTTTGACCACCACGCCGAATTGCTGAATGCAGAGATTCGCACGCAGGCGGCCGGGACAATTTTTTATATGACCTGGGCCAACCGCGCGCAACCCGAGGCCCAAACCGTTCTGGCCGAAGCTTATATCCGGATCGCTAAAAAGCTCGGCGCCAGCCTGGCACCGGTTGGCCTGGCCTGGGAAGCGCTGCATCGGATTGAACCCGATTTTGACCTTCACCACCGGGATGGCCGCCACGCCAATCCGGCCGGGTCATACCTGACAGCCTGTGTGTTTTATAGCGTGCTCTTCAAAACCAGCCCCGAAGGGCTGCCGGGCGATTTTTACTACAAAGGTAAAAAACGGCTGGATCTTGAAAAGGATCAGGCCCTGCTGTTGCAAAAAGTGGCTTGGCAAACCGTAGGTGAGATTTCGGATATGGGATTTGGGATTTCGGATTGATTAAAGGAATATTACCGATTCAATATGTTTAGACCATCGGTTACGGCAGAATACTCGCTAACCCCTTACGCGCAACTCGCAACCAGATTTAGTTGAATGGGTTGAAGGATAAACGTCTATCTGATAAACTGCTGGTCTTCCGATCAATCAATTATAATTACCTTAAGATTCGTAACGGGTTGATAAACTTTTATCCCAAATAACTAAACACCCAACACAAAACACTACTACCATGATCAAAGCAGTCATTTTCGATTTCGGTCAGACGCTGGTCGATTCCGCCGGCGGTTTTCGCAAAGCCGAAAAAGAGGCCCAGGACAAACTGTTCACGAATTTAGGGCTGACCGTCAGGGAAGATTTTCTGGCACGCTATCGGCGGTATCGCCAGGAATTTCATGATCGTTCCAATTTTTCCAGAAGCTCTCTGTGGCAAGAGGTATTGTATTACTACTGTGCAGCCGTGGACCCTGACCTGCTGGTCCGGTGGGAAACCGAGTACTGGGAAACCGTAAAGAATCACACCACCTTATTTCCCGAAGCAAGAGAAGTGCTCGGCGAACTTCGCCGCCGTTATGACATCGCACTGATCACCAACACCCAGGGGCAAAAATCAACCGGAACCCATCGCATCGGCCTTTATCCGGAATTGGAAAATTTTTTTAGCGTGATTATCGTGGCCGGCGAAGCCGGAACGCCAACCAAGCCTGATCCGCAGCCGTTTCACCAGTGTCTGAAGAAATTGGGAATTTCTCCCTCTGAGGCGGTTTACATCGGCGATGATTGGCGCATCGACATTTGCGGCGCCAGAGATGCCGGTATGCATGCCATCTGGCTCAAGCACCACACGGTCAAGCGCAATTGGCCCGAAGTGGATAATCCGGGTCCGGTGATTACCAGGCTGGATGAACTCCTCGAACTTGAAAAACTCTTGGGTTAGCTGTCTGTGCTTTTTTCAAGCCCGTGCGTTAAGGCAAAGGTGAGGTTGGTGGCAAATTTGTCGACAGGCGAGTGAGATAGGTTTCAGTCTCCAGAAGACAGATTGACAATGCAGATGGTCGTTTTGTGTCCTCTGTCTTCTGTCGTCTGTTTTCTGTCATCTGGAAAATGTGCTACTTATCAAAGAAGACCTTGAACTCCACAGCCGCTCCCGTGCGTGTGGTTCTGACGATTTCGCCGGTTACCATAATCGGCTTTTTGGCCCTGGGAAACTTGAAGGTCATGGCGATCTCTTGACCGATCGAGAGCGGCTGGGTGGTTTTAATGAAAATTCCGGAACCACTGATATCTTGAATAGATGCATTAAATTCGGAATCGGTTGTTTTGCAGTTTACGATAATGGGCTGATCTTCCT
>JAFDCJ010000273.1 GCA_019312835.1 Deltaproteobacteria bacterium | reverse complement strand
TGGAGCCGGGTGAATGTAATGAAGAAACTTTTAACACTGGCTGGATTTAACCGACAGCGAATTGCCCTGGCCCATGCAGATCTAAATAAGCCGGCGGAGTTCGTGAAGACGGTGGAGAGTTTTACACAGATAATCGCCGGACTCGGATTGATTGAACGCAACCCGGCCAACCTGGAAAAGCTAGCGTCCATTTACGAATTGATTAAGTACAACACCCGGGTTCGGCACTTGCTGTCTGCGAGTCTGAGGCGGCCCTGGGAGGCGTCTTATCGGGGTGAACAGCGCCACGCGCTGGACTATGACCGGGATTTCAGTGCCGTTATTGAAGAAGAGTTTTTGCAGCAGCGCCTCCTGCGGTTGCTGGAAGGTGAGAGGCGGCCCCTGCGACTGCAAGAGCTGGCGGTGTCATTGAAGGAGGATGAAGTCCAGGTGGCCGACTGTTTGTGGAACCTGGTAACCGATGGCAGCATAAATCTGTCACATCAAAAAAGGGAGGCCTTCTACAGCCTCATTAATTAAGGGCCGGCGGAAGCGGTTTGAAGAATTGAGAGAACCGTTTCGAAAAATTTCTATTTCTGGGTTTGCGGCAAATTCTGTCAGTCGCTGTATGTGGACTTAACAGCCTGATATCAATATGGTTAATTAAAATTATAGATTTTGGCATATTTTATGCTCACGCAAGACTGTGGGAGGTGATTCCATAATCTCTCACAGTTTTTTTGTTGCCAACAACACCGGCTATTGGGGGATAGGGTATCCATTCGATGCATTAACTATTAAGGGGGAATCCGCAATGTATCACAGCATTTTAGTCCCATTGGACGGGTCCGAGATGGCCGAGTCCATCTTGAACCATGTGCAAGATTTGGCCCGTATGGATCAGGCCAAAGTGACGCTTCTGCAGGTCGAAGAAGCGCCGTTGATGCTGGGCCGTGATGAAGTGATCGATACAAATGCCTATAAAAAACATCTGAAAAAGAGAAAGAAACGCGTCAAGTCCTATCTGTTGAATCTCGTGGAGAATCTGCGGGAAAGCGGTATCGAGGCGCACTATAAGATCGGGTATGGTCCCGTCATAAAATCGATTATGGATATCGCCGAAGAAGAAAAAGCCGATCTGATCGCCATGGCCACCCATGGATTTGTCGGCCTGTCGAGATCTATCTATGGAAGCGTCGCTGCCGGTCTCGTGCAGAGGGTCCATTGCCCCATCCTGATTACCCGCCGAAACGGAAACGATTAACGATTTTCCCGTGTTGACTGCTGGCGATTTTTTTCTTTTCTGGGGGGCTTCATACCCTGGCGTGATGTCAAACTGCGCTAGGGGTCGATAGACATCCGGCGGCGAACCAAACCCGACATGTTAGACCACCACCAAGAAAAAATTTTAGCGGCGCTGGCAAGACCAGATTTTTATCCCCATGCCGTCAAGGCTTTAAAACTGCATCAAACCCATATCTCCATCGTAGCCCTGACCGGCAGCTATGCTTACAAGGTTAAAAAGGCCGTTAACCTGGAATTTCTCGATTTCACCTCTCTTGCCAGACGAAAGTACTATTGCCGGCGGGAAGTAATCCTGAACAGGCGTGCGTCCGCAGGCGTCTATCTGGGGGTGGTTCCAATCACGTTCGACGGTGACCGCTATCACCTGGCCGGTGCCGGCAAGCCGGTTGAATACGCCGTTAAGATGCGGCAGCTTCCTGACAAGCTTGCGATGCTGCAGTTGTTGCGCCGTGGCAACCTGGACCGCAATGCCGTCGCCAAGCTGGCGCGGGTGCTGGCCCAGTTCCACCAGAGCGCATCCACCGATGGCGCTATTGACAGCATCGGCGGGTGGTCGACGATTAAAACCAATGTCGAAGAAAATTTTCGTCAAACCGAACCATTTGTGGGCGATTTTATCGACCTGCATATGTTTCAGATCATAAAAGCCGCCACCCGATCCTTTTTGATGAGACACAAACCCTTATTTGATCGTCGGGTTAAGCAGAAAAAAATTCGCGACTGTCACGGGGATCTTCGCACCGAACACATTTATTTTGCTGACGGAATACAGATTATCGACTGCATCGAATTTAATGACCGCTTCCGCTACTCGGATATAACTTCCGACCTGGCATTTTTAACCATGGACCTGGACTACGAAGATTACCCCCTTGTCGCCCAGGAGCTTTTATCAAACTACCTGCTTGACACCAAAGACGAAGAGTTGCTTCTTCTACTGGATTTTTACAAGTGCTATCGCGCCTGCATCAGGGCCAAGGTAAATTGTTTTTACCTTCAGGCCTGCAGAGCGGCGACCGGTCGCCGAAAAAAATTACTCGCGCAAACCCGGCGGTATTTGGATCTTGCCTACCGGTATGCGGTACAATTCACACGCCCCGGCATCTGGGTGGTCTGCGGTCTGCCGGCGGCCGGCAAAACCAGCCTTGCCGGAGCGCTGTCAAGAATTCTTGGCGTCAGGATATTGCATTCCGATGTCGTGCGCAAGCAGCTGTTCGGCCTGCCGCCTGATAGTCATCACGTTGTCCCGTTTGCGGAAGGCATCTATTCAGAGCAATCCACTGCTCTGGTTTACGGAAAGCTTTTGATGATGGCCCAGGAAGAGATAAAAAAGGGCGATTCGATCATTCTGGATGCCACCTTCGCCCGATGTCATCAACGGGATGAAGCCCTTCGCCTGGCAAGGGATTTGGACGCCAACATTGTTTTTGTGGAATGCACGGCGTCAGACAAAACCATCGCGCATCGTCTTTCCATCCGTGGCGCATCCCCCTCGGTTTCAGATGCAAGACGGCACCATTTAGGACAGATCAGAAAAAGATTCGAACCGTTTACCGATGTACCGGCCGAAATGCATATCGGTATCAACACGGAAATTTCGTTGCCAGAATGCTTACAGCAAATTCTTTCCCACGATTATGTCATGCTTGCGCACCAGGCAACCGCCGCGATGGAAAGCCGCGCGATTCAATGAGGAGCAAAGATGTTTAACAACGTATTGGCGGCGACCGACCTGCGGCCAAGATGCGACCCGGCGATTCAGACCGCCATAAGGATTGCCGAACAAAGTTACGGAGAAATATATATTCTGCACGTGCGGGCAGATCCATCTGCAACGTTACCGCTGCTTGGGGAAGATGACAGAACCGATCAAACAATGGCAGGTGCTGCAGATCACACCGCGCTGATCAAAAAGGATTTAGCCTCCAAGTGGAGCGACAGATGTAAATCCTGCCGTCAACATGACATTCAAATTGCCATCGGCACGGCCTGGGAGGAAATCATAAAGTGGGCCCAAAAAAAAAGACCGGGCTTAATTGTGCTGGGACCCCATGACGAAAAGGATAAACAGGCCGGTGATCAGGGCCCCAAAAGAGCTATCGGCAGCACCATCGAAGGGGTTGTCATGCGCGAGCCTTGCCCGGTAATGATTGTAAATCGGATGATGACGGACGAAAAATTAGAATTCAAAACAGTCGTCGTCGGGGTCGATTTTTCACGATCTTGTTCATATGCGCTAAGATTTGCCATTAAACTTGCGCGGGAAGGCCACTCCAATCTCTTTTTATTTCACATGTTGCCGATACCGCCTTCTGCTGAATATTCACAAGCAGACTATCAACGGGATCGTCGAATTGCGGCGCAAAAACTTAAAGCCCTGTGTCAGACGATACCGGCTGGAATCGATTTTCGGTCGAATGTAACGGGAGGGGCTTTTCCCCATTTGGAGATTTTAGGATATGCCCAAACAATAGCGGCTGATCTGATTGTGATGGGATCGCATACCAAGGAGAAAAATGGAAAGTGGTATGTGGGCAGCGCGGTGGAACGCGTCAGCAGCCGTGCCCATTGTCCCGTGGTTGTGGTGTCTGATCCGGTCGCTTTGTTGAATTAAGGCATTTCGAAATTTTGCGAATTAAGCTTCGAACATTTTCAATTTTATCAATTCGTTTCAACATTCCAGCCTGATAGCAGGGCTGTAAAAAATTGAATTTTAAAGCTATCCACATATCATCACCGGGTGGCATGCTTTATGCTAAAAAGTCCAGTAGACGCGCGTGGCCCCCTTTTAACGCCAGCGGAAAAACAACCACCACGGATACCTTACAGCTGCTGTGGATAAGCAATGCATAATGCTGCGCTTCTATATCCTTCAGGGAGACGTGAACATGCTAAGCCGGTTTATAAAAAAAATCGGATCATTATCCGCGCAAACCGTGGCCGACGAATGGTTATCGAGGCTGTATCACCGGTGGAAACGACGCTTCAATGGCCAACCCATATCGATGCCAGGTTATATTTATATGGCGGCCAGAATTAGCGGAACAAGTGAATATGAGGTCTTCTGCAAAGCCGCCGAGAGCTGGCCGGTTTCCGATAGAAAAATCGAGCAGGATTTTAAAACATATCTGTTAGACCAGCATGTCCCCTATTATGTAGCAGATTTCATCAGGAAACATCAGAAATATCTGGACGAGCTGCACATTCCCTTATTTTAGCAACCATCCGGGGAGGGCAGGCCCTCAGAGAAAGGCCCTGATGATTTGTCCGGTATGGCCGGCTGTCGGTCAGATGGCGGTCGCGATTTGGTTTGGGGGCAAATAAACAATGGACGCTAATGTCGGCAAAAAAGAAAGTCTGGTAAGGATTGCACAGGGGGCGTATTTATCGCCGCCGGGATATTCCGGGGTAGACTTTTGGCATTCATCGGCAGCCTTCTGATATTGACGGCACGCATTGGCTGGTGTCCGCTCAGCAGGATGTTCGGCGTGTCAACTTGCAGGTACCCGGTTAAAATTACGGGCCGATACCGGCGGTCAAATTCCCAATCGCAACGTCTAATCCTTTTCAGGAAGGGGGTGTGAGCGATGTATCAAAAAATTTTAGTCCCCCTGGATGGCTCCAATAGAGCCGAGAAGATATTGCCGCATGTGGAGGAGTTGGCTGCGCATTATCAGGCCACCGTTACGCTGCTTCAGATTATTCCACCTGCCGGCGACATTCTAACCGCGGGGGTGATTACCCCTTTACCCGACCAGCTGGACTCGGAAAAAAAGCTGGCTGAATCTTACCTCAACAGCATCAAGGCCGGATTACAGGCAAAACAAATTGAAACCCGGACACGTGTCGTCGTCTCCGGTCAAGTGGCGGATGCCATTGTCAAGATCGCCGATGAGGAAAAGATTAATCTGGTTGCCATGTCGAGTCATGGTCACAGTGGATTGTCCCGGGTATTTTATGGCAGTGTGGCCGCCGGTCTCCTGCATCAAATCGATCGGCCGCTGTTGATCATCAGATCCCGGAAGGTGAAATAGCCCTGTTCAGTCAGCGATCAGATGAGCTGCTTTTTGAACGCGGCGGCCGGCAAAATTCGCTTCAGCCTTGCAGTGCTTCCAAAAAGCAAGGGAGAAATATGCCCGCAGGCGATAGAAGCTGACCGCAGGGTCCGGGTCCGATGACGGCAGGGGGTGCCGATCGAGGCCGAGGGAAACGTCCTGACAAATCTTGGATCATTTCATTTTCACCGACAACCGGGCGGGTGTCGTCCGGCTGCTGAACCGCCAGAAGGCGCTTGGCCCCGATAAATTCCTTGGTAAAGCCGGTTGCACCGGCATCAAACGGCAGGGCAAAATGTCAGCAAATATATAAAAAGTTAAGCAGACCGCTGCATGAATAATCGCCAGCAAACCCGCGCAAACTCCCCGAAGCCTCAATTTAGATAGTTATTTATTTTTATTCAGGCGGAATGTACGGCTGACAACCGAAAGTAGAACAATTCCAAATTTGGCTTCGAAATTTTTCTATTTTGCGAGGCCAGCACCTGATCCTGACCCGATCGTCGATGCGATAATATTTTGAAATCACGGAACTTTAATTCATCATCCTTAAATGGCACGCAATATGCTTAGGAAAATAGAACACTGCCCGATTACACCTGCGAGTATCAACCGGCGAACCAGCCCAAGCGAAGAAGGATTTGCCAGTCGCCTCGACGAAATCGGAAAGCGGCCGTTCATTTGGCAGAGCAGGGAAAAACGCCTGGGCCGTGATGGGTCGGGCCGGTCATTATGAATTATGAGGATCTTAAAATATTTTAAGAAAACATGGAGAAGGTCGGCACAGATATGCCACCAAAGGAGGGGCGATGAAAGCAAATCCTGAGAAAAGAACGTGCGATCGTCACCGCCTTAAAGCCGACGTTATGTTTTCATACTTCAACAAAGAACCCTCCTATTTTGCGCAAACACAGAATCTGGGGTCGGGCGGCATGTGCTTTTGCACCAGTTTCCTTCTCAAACCCGGCAGCACGGTTTGCATCCGCCTGAAGAAAATCCACGCCGATGCTTCCGGAGCAGGCTGCTGCGAGGGATTACGCTCAATAACCCTGGGTCAAGTTCAATGGTGCCATGAAGTGTCCGGCTTCGAAGCCGCCAAATATTCGGTTGGGATTAAATATCTTGAACCGACTTATTAGCGATCACAAATGCGGTCGGCATGTTCGCGAGCGGGACAATCTGCTGTGAAGAACCCGCGCGCGCACGGGTCCTAACGTTCGGGGAGTCCAACATGAATAATATAGATGTTATCAGCCCAGGCCATTCACCTCAGATAGCTGACGCGGTCAGATTGCTTGAAGACATGCGTGCCCCCGGGCGAATCGATGATTTATTAAACAGGGATGTATGCGCCTCTGTTGGGCAAACGAGGATTGGACATCGCTGCCATCGACGGTTTCAACTGAATGGAATTGCCTTCGCGATGATCAGGCCTGTCTCGACCGAACCGTTGAAGATTAGTGGCAAAAGTATGGGCGGCATTGGCTGCGCGGTTTACAATGCCAGGCTGTCCAAGCTGGGTAAAATCGACAACATCAGTATGGGCGGACTTATGTTTCATTATATCAGCAGCAGATCGCCATCAAGTCAGGCAGCCGTGCTGGATATCTTATTCGCAGAGCGTGGATTCTACCTGGCGGGTATGCCGTACAAAACCATATCCGATGTGGCCATACCCGGAGATGTCCCCGGGGATCCCATAGAAATGAGGCTGGTTCGCCTGCAATTTCAACAGTTAAACCGTCACCAGTTTTTGAAGTTGAGAGATTTCATCTATAACCACGGCGCTGAAAATGGTGCGACGGACACGAAAGTATAGAATACCTTGAGCCGATCCATTGCCAGGCCTTGAGATCGCGGATACGCCAATGTCCAGTTATGCAGCCCGCCCCCGTATTCTTTTTATTACCCCCGAGGCGGCCTTTATACCCCAACCGGGAGGCCGCCGGAAAACCGCCATTGGCGCCGGTGCATATGGCTTCGGCGATTTTCCGACAGCATTCATCAGCAATCTATTTCATGCTAATGTCGATGTTTACGTTGCCCAACCGGATTACCGCAGATTACTCGCAATTTTGGCCCGCAACGCACAGGCCCGCCCGGATTTCGAGTTGCCAATCGATCATCTTTATCTCGCGAAAGATAGAGTATTTTACTATGCCAATCTCATCGAGCGACATTCTGAATGGGAAAACATAAAAGTATCTCTTGCCTTTCAACGTGAGGTCATCAACCAGATCATTCCGCGGGTTCGGCCGGACTTAATTCACTGTTATGACTGGATGACGGGTTTGATCCCGGCCGCTGCCAAAACGCTGGCGATTCCGTGTCTGTTTACAGTTCTAAAAATTGATTCCGCCAGAAGCACACTGTCCCATATCGAGGACATCGGAATTGATGCGGCCGGTTTCTGGCAAAATCTGTTTTATGAATGGTATCCGGGAAGTTACGAGCAAACTCGCGACACCAACCGATTGGATCTTCTTTTAAGCGGGATCCTGTCTGCCAGCCATGTCACCATTGACCGTTCGGGACAATGGCCCACAACTGCACATGGCCCCGATCACACTGATGATTCAATTATGAGACAGGCCCTGGTTCAGAAGTACAGTGCCGGATGCGCCTCCAGCCGCCTCGCTTTGGCGCACCCATCCGCCCGGCCCGGAATAAACGGGAAAATGCTGCATGCTTGTGAGCATTTCGACCAGCGCGCCGAACAACAAAAAAGCGACCTGCCAAAGGAGCAAAGCATACCGCCATTGGGTTATCGCACCACGAGCCAAACTTACATGGATCTGTATGAAATGCTGCTGCATCGGCCATTGACAACTCCGGACAAGAAAAAAGTCAACCCACAACACCAACAACATCAGGCCTACGCATCCCCTTTTATCGCAAGGGTCGCAAGCCCTGTGGAGCCGCTATTCTCCCTTTAGCTTGAGTTTAGCGGTGCGGTGTCATCGTCGATGCCCTCAGGCTTTCCCGTCAGTGAACGATTCGGAAAATTGCGAACCTTTTGTTCGCAATTTTCCGAAATCAGATTGCAAGGTAAAACCCATTAAACACGCTGAATGGGTTAACAGCTTGTTTTTATGTGACTTATCTATAGCCTCATGGAATGGCATATAATATGCTAATCAAATTGTATCAAACCGGTGGGAAGAAAGGGGGCTTTAAAATGCATGAAACTCACGACGATGTCATCAACCGTAAGCACCTGCCCAGGGTAGGGCAGACCGTCCGTAGCAAAAAATTTTCGACCCTTTGGCGGGTAATCGAAAAAAAGGAGGTCTGGCAAAATACATCGGATGATCCTGAGACAGGCCAACCGCGCTTACTACCGGCAATTTATCTCACTTATTGGCGTATTAAGGCGGGTGGATCGCCCGGGATCGGCAAGATGCTCGGATACGCTTATACGCTGCACGATAACACGTTTGAGGCCAACTGGGAGTTGGCAGACTAATCATCCTTCATAATTATTGGGATACTGAATCATGTATTTACAGCTACCGACACCCGACTGCAAAGCCGGATGGATTCATACTTAGCGCCAATTGAATCTATAAAAAAAGCTGACGAAAGATGGATGTATTTAGCAAGCTTAGAAACATGAAAATTTTGATCATCGATGATGACGAGTGGATTCGCGACTCCTTGAGGATATACTTCGAGGCCGAAGGCTGCCACGTGGTGGTTCTGGAGACGGGTGAAGAAGGCCTCGCGGAGCTCAAACATCAGACCTATGACCTGATTATAGTGGACTACAAATTGCCGGGGCTCGATGGTCTGGAGCTGTTCAGGCGCATCCGGGAAGACCATGCGGGTGCCATGAAGATCCTGATCACTGCCTATCGGACCCATAGCGTGATTTCCGAAGCCAGGAAATTGAACATACAGGGATTTATAGAGAAACCGTTCACTTCCGAAAGCCTGATGGCTTCCCTTGCACATCTGCTTAGGATGCGCGATTTCAGAAGCCAACACGGTGCTGGCAGATAGCTTTGCACCATTTCCTTGCAAAAAAGGAGGTCCAGAATGACTCACAGCAAAACAAGGGGTGAATATGTACCGGGCATGCGTGCCATGCCACGACCGGATGCGGCTGAACTGGCCGATCAACTGATCAGGGACTGGGAACACAAACGCATCAAGCTGCGGGGCAAAAGGAGTGAGCCGGCAGAGATACCCCCTGCAATTTGCTTTTCACGAAAAATCGGTTCGGGGGCACTGGAAATCGCGGATTTATTGGCCGAAAAGATCCATTTTCGGGTCGTGGATCGAGAGCTCCTGGAGTACATGGCCAAAGATAAGGACTTGAGGGAAAAAACCGTTGCATTTTTTGATGAGCGCTACCCGGGGAAAATCTCCGAACTGGGAGCAATGCTGTTGGGTGAGAAATCATTCATCCTCAGCGATTACGTTAAAAATTTGATCCGGGCCGCCTATGCATTTGCCACCATGGGGTCGACCGTGTTTGTCGGCAGAGGCGCCCATCTTATTCTGCCCAGAAATCGAGTTTTGGCGGTAAGAGCGATCTGCTCGGAAAAATACCGCATCGAGCGTCTGTCGCGACTGTTGAATATAGAGCAAGATGAAGCCGCCAACATACTGCCCAAGATCGATCAGGAGCAGCGAGCCTTTTTCAAAAAGGCCTTCGGGAAAAAAGACGCCTCGCCGTATGAGTTCGATGTGATTATCAATTTAGATTTTTTTACCGGACCCCAGGCCGCGGCCGAAGTTGTTGCATGTGCCTTCAAGGCAAAATTTCCCGCTTGAAAACGGGCAACCAAACTTTGAATGAGGTGAATATGGGATTTGCGATCGCTTTAGAAGATAGGCCAGGATTTTATACGCCCCCTGCCTGCGAGAATATTGCGGTTATAAGGCTCGGCAAGGATTTTCTGCTGGAATTGATCGAGCCGGCCGAAAGCAATCGCTGGTTGGATGTATTTGAGCACATTTCAAAAAGCAGTGCCATTAAAGTTTTGGTAATCATCAACTGCCGGGAAAAAATTGGATCTGAACAGTATATCCATTTTTGCCGCCAGACGATTCGCAATGAAGCCGACCGTACATCGATTCATCGAATGTGCAACATTTTCGATCAGCTGATTCAAACCATTGTCAGTCTGGATAAGCTTGTTATTTATGCCGACTGTGGCGAGATTATACCGCTATTTTTAAATATCGGCCTGGCCTGTGATCACCGGATTGTTTCAGATCACACAACGTTTCAAAAGCCGTACTTCAAGCTGGGCATACTGCCAAAGGGAGGCGCCGCCTTTTTCCTCTGCCGTCTGCTGGGGTACGGCAAAGCAAAACAATTGCTGATGTCAAGGAAGGCGATCAGCGCCTCCGAGGCCTTTGAGATTGGCATTGTCGATCAGGTTGTGCCCCATGATAAACTGGAGCAGACCGCCATCGAAACCGCTCAGGACTGGACGCAACCGTCGACAGGCGCATTGCTGAGAATTAAAAGACTTTTAAATTACACCACCAAGGATTTAGAGGATTATCTTAAATTTGAAAGTGAAGAGTTACTGAAGGCCATCAGTGTTTCATAGACCCGGTGCCATGCGCCCACCCCGCCGGTTTCGAGAATTTTCGAAATCTAGTTTGAAATTTTTCAAAATATACCGATTCGAACCATGTCCCTAAACAGGCCAAAAGGATCAATATTGCGGATTTATGGGAGAGATCATGCCAAAAAAATGGGTGTATCATTTCGAGCAAGGCAATGCCAACATGCGGGATATCCTGGGCGGCAAAGGGGCCGATCTGGCTGAGATGACCAACCTGGGTTTGCCCGTGCCGCCCGGCTTTACCATCACCACCGAGGCCTGCCTGGCCTATCTCGGCAACAACTGTGCCTTCCCGGAGGGTCTCTGGGAGCAAATCAAGGCCGCCATAGCTTACAATGGGACCCGGTTGGGGCGTGAATTTGGTGACCATAAGGGTCCCCTGCTCGTTTCCGTGCGATCCGGGGCCAAGTTCTCCATGCCCGGCATGATGGACACCATTTTAAATCTGGGATTGAACGACGAATCGGTCGAGACACTGGCAGCAGCAGCCGGCGAACGGTTTGCCTGGGATGCCTATCGCCGTCTGATTCAGATGTACGGCCGCGTTGTTCTTGATATCGACAGCCTCCGGTTTGAAGACGTAATCGCCAGGGAGATGGCTGCCGAAAGCGTTTTAACCGATGCCGATATTTCACCGGCCGGCTGGCAACGGGCCGTCTCAGAATTCAAAAGGCTGATCGAACAGGAAACCGATGCGAAATTTCCCCAGGATCCCTGGCAGCAGCTTGAGTCGGCCATACAAGCGGTTTTTAAATCCTGGAACAACAAGCGGGCAGTCGATTACCGCAATGCAACCGGCCTGCCGCATGATCTTGGAACGGCGGTCAATGTCGTTTCCATGGTATTCGGCAACCTGGGGCGAACTTCCGGCTCGGGCGTCGCCTTTACCCGCAATCCGGCTACCGGTGAGCCCGGGTTGTACGGTGAATATCTGATCAATGCCCAGGGCGAAGACGTTGTCTCCGGGGCGCGCACACCGTCTGAAATACATCAGCTTGAAACCGACATGCCGGATGTTTGGCAAGCCTTTGTGGCGATTGCTGCCAAACTCGAAAAGCACTACCGCGACATGCAGGATCTGGAGTTCACGGTGGAAAACGGCAGACTGTGGATGCTGCAGACCCGTTCCGGGAAGCGGACCGCCGAGGCGGCTTTGAAAATTGCCGTCGACATGGTCAATGAAGGCTTGATTACCCGAGAAGAAGCGGTCTCGAGAATCGAACCCAGCCAAATCGACCGCTTGCTGCACCCGCGTTTCGACATGGTCGGGAAAAATGCGGCCATTTTATTGACCAGCGGTTTGAACGCCTCGCCGGGTGCGGCTGTGGGAGCGGTTTGCTTTGACGCAGATACCGCCGAGGCCAAGCTCAAAAACAACGGGATGGCCGTCATTCTGGTCAGACCGGAAACAACCCCGGATGATTTGCACGGCATGATTGCGGCCAAAGGCGTCTTAACCAAGCACGGCGGGGCCACCAGCCATGCCGCCGTGGTCGCCCGTCAGTTCGGAAAACCTTGCGTGGCCGGCTGTGAGGAAATTAAAATCGATCTTAACAGGCACCAGTTTACGGTCGGCGACAAAACTGTCAGTGAGGGGGACATCATCTCCCTGGACGGGACCACCGGCCAGGTGTTTGCAGGCCAAATTCCGATGATCGTTCCGGATTTTGATGAGCAGCGTGATTTGAAAACCGTTCTCCAGTGGGCCGACGCCTTCAGTCGGCTGGAAGTATGGGCCAATGCCGACACACCGCAGCAAGCTTTACTGGCACGTCAATATGGTGCGAGGGGAATCGGACTTTGCCGGACGGAGCACATGTTCATGGGCGCGCGCACGGCGAAATTTCAGGAAGCCATCCTGGCAGATAGAGAACACTGCCGATCCATTCTCGACAATATCCTGTTGCCGCTTCAGCGAAAGGATTTTTACGACATTTTCAGGGCCATGGACGGTCTGCCGGTTATCATCCGACTGCTGGACCCGCCCCTGCATGAGTTCCTGCCGTCCAGGGAAGAATTGCTGGTTGAAGTCACCCGCCTGGAAGCTGTCGGCGACACCTCTGATGGGTACCAGAAGAAGAAAGAGCTGCTTGCCGTTTTAGGCGACATGGAAGAAATGAATCCAATGCTGGGTCTGCGCGGCTGTCGGCTGGGGCTGATGCGGCCTGAATTCAACCACATGCAGGTTCAGGCCATATTTGAGGCCGCCTGTGAGGCAGCCGAAGATGGCATCGCGGTTCATCCTGAAATCATGATACCGCTCACCGGCCATTTCAAGGAACTGACGATGACTCAACCCGTATTGGCAGATATTGCCGCCAAGGTCATGCAAGAAAAGGGGGTGTCGATAAGCTACAAGTTCGGCACGATGATCGAAATTCCCCGGGCGGCGTTGACGGCTGATGAGTTAGCCGAAACAGCTCAGTTTTTCAGCTTTGGAACCAACGACCTGACCCAGATGACCTTCGGTATCAGCCGCGACGATGCCGAACGCAAATTTCTGGTTGAATATGTCAACCGGGGAATTCTGAAAAAAAATCCGTTTCAATCCCTGGATATCGACGGGGTCGGCCAGATGATCACCATGGCGGTCGAGAAAGGCCGCAGCACCCGGCCGGATCTGGAAATCGGTATTTGTGGTGAACATGGCGGCGATCCGGATAGCATCGACTTTTTCAATCAGGCCGGGCTCGACTATGTCAGCTGTTCGCCCTACCGCATCCCGGTCGCCCGCCTGGCTGCAGGGCGCAGTGCTTTAGTGCCTGCCGCGGAAGTGATCGAATGGTAGCCCGATGCACGCTAACGCTCAAAACCCTTCTGGTCGATTCCATGAAACAATCAAGCACCGCGCGCGTGAGCGTCGACTTCCATGACCATTTTTGGCCGAAGCGCTGAGGCCCATATCCGGTCGAAAATGCCTGCTGCGCTATTTTCGCAATTTTTCTACTTTTTCTCGCCAAACCAGCGTCCGTTGCCGGCTATAAATATATAACCCTCCGTAATTATTCGTGAAGATAACTCTTGTATTAACTGGCATGCTTTATGCTCATCTAATGGCTGAAAAACGGGGCCATGGGCTGTGGAGCTGATCAACCGACCCGATCGTGAATGGATAAGTCAAAAGGAGGCAGGGACATGCTGCAGGAGGCTCAACACCATAACGGCGTTCAATCCGTATCCGAAGACCGCCCGATCATTCAGACAACCTTGTACGACCTGATTGCCGCGGTAAATGAAACCCTAAACCCCAACGAGGATCGCATCGTAACTGCAATTGTAATGGACTTGCTGAACACCGGTAATGCGAGGAGGGTGAATCGGCAGGGGATAACTGTTAAGGAGAAATTGCCATGTTAGTCGCCAATTGGATGAGTAAAGATATTATCACGGTCGATGAAAATGATTCCATGCAACAGGCCATCAAGCTGCTCAAGGAGCATGACATCCGCATGCTGCCGGTCACGAAAAAGGACAAGCTCGTCGGCATCGTGACGGACCGCGACCTGAAGCGGGCCTCCGCTTCGGACGCCACCACGCTGGAAATCCATGAGCTTTTTTACCTCCTGAGCCGGATCAAGGTAAAGGACATCATGACCCGAAACGTCATTACGGTCCCGCCAGATTTTACCGCAGAAGAAACGGCCCAGGTTCTCCTGAAGAATAAAATTTCCGGGGTGCCCGTGGTGGACAGCAACGATCGAATCGTCGGCACCATCACCAAGACGGATCTGTTCCGGGTCCTGATTGCACTTACCGGGGTGGGCGTCGGGGGGATCCAGTTCGGCCTCCAGGTGGAAGACAAACCCGGCTCCATCAAATCTGTGGCAGACATCATTCGCAAATATGGCGGGCGTATGGTCAGCATTCTGACTTCCTATGACAATGTGCCGGAAGGCTACCGCCATGTGTACATCCGGATGCGCAACATCGAACGGTTTGAACTTGAAAATCTGAAACAGGAGCTCAAATCCGAAGCCGGATTGCTTTATGTGGTGGATCACACCGAAAATAACAGAGAAATATTCACAGCGAAATTGAATTAGTTTCTATCCGCAAAGGGAGCGTGCCCATGAAAAAGCCAAAAAAAATGAAACTACTGGTACCGGTGGACGGGTCAAACCGGGCCCTGAACACGATCAGATATGTCGGCAGAGTCAAGCCGTTTCGCGACATGGAAATCGTTTTATTCCATGTCTTCAACTCGGTTCCGGAAGGGTATTGGGATCTTGAAAAAGATCCGCGCAGCACTTCAACCGTCAGACAGGTCCGGTCGTGGGAAATTGAACAGCGTAAAAAAATCAAACTGTATATGGAACAGGCCAGACAGTACCTGGTCAAAGCCGGCACCCCCCCTGAATCCATAACGGTTAAAGTGCAAAATAGAAAAAAGGGGGTCGCCCGGGATATTATTGCTGAGGCCCGCAACGGTTATGCCGCCGTGGTGACCAGAAGACGGGGAATGACCGGCCTGCGGCGCATTGTTCTCGGCAGCGTGGCCACCAAACTGCTGACCAACATTACCTTTTTACCCCTGATACTGGTCGGCAAACGCCTGCCGAACAAAAAGATCCTGCTGGCTTTTGACGGATCAGAGAATGCAGGCCGGGCCGTCAAGTTCGTCGGTTCCATGTTGGGCGGGCTCGATTATGAGGTGAATTTGTTTACCGTTATCCGCAGCGACGGGCAAACCGGGGTGGAATACCGTCACATATTTTCGCCCAAAGAGTTCGGCCGGGTCGTCGGCAAAGAGATGGCCTTATCGTTGAAGGTCGCGCGCACCGAACTGGTGGATTCAGGATTTATGCCGGACAAAGTTTCGACCCAAATTGTCATCGGCGCGTCTTCCCGCGCCGGGGTTATTGCCGAGAAGGCCAAAGGGGAAAATTTTGGAACCATTGTGATGGGAAGAAAGGGCCGCTCCAGCGTGCGTGATTTTTTCGTCGGCCGGGTAACCAACAAAGTCATCTACATGGCCCGCCAACACACTGTCTGGGTAATCAGATAGGCGGGTGGAGGCTCGCCCCAGACGGAGCAAGCTGCCGGAGCCGGGTTTCAGCCGGCGCAGGCCTTCAGAGGCATACGCCGCCTGAAAGCCTGGCATGAAGCTATGGCAGGGTAACTGCAAACTTTAAGCACCACCTAAACATGCATATTGCCAGAAACTCAAAACCCATTTTGGTCATTTTCGGCTTGTTTCTTGTAGGCGTCATTGGCGTTATACGATACCTTACAGGCCCGGAGCTGGCCCTGTCACTATTTTACCTGTTTCCGATTGCCTTTGTAACCTGGCATGTGGGACGATGGGCCGGGATATTGATGTCGGCTGCGAGCACCGGCTCGTGGCTGGCGGCCGACCTGATGATGCTGAGTTCATTTTCCAGTTCTATTATTCCCTATTTGAATGAAACCTTTCGCCTGATTGTATTTTTAATTGTGACCGATATTATCAACCGGCTTAGAATATCAATTGACGATCACAAAGAGATTGCCCGGACCGACCATTTAACCGGGATAGCGAACCGGCGGGCTTTTTTCGACCTGGCCGATCTGGAGCTGCATAAAGCGCGCCGGTATGAAACCCCCATCTCCGTCTTATATCTGGATATAGACAATTTTAAGCACATCAATGATCATTTCGGGCATCATACCGGTGACCGGGTTTTGCGTTCAGTCGCCAGAACGATAAAGAACGAAATACGGGCCATTGATGTAACCGCACGCTTTGGCGGGGATGAATTTGGTATCCTGTTATCTGAAACCGGTGCGGAATCAGCGGCACTGGTCGCCGGAAAAATTGAGACAAAACTAAAGCAGCTTGTTCATCATTACGACTGGCCGGTCACATTCAGTACGGGGGTGGTCACTTTTGAAGTGCTTCCCTCAAGTGTCGACGAGATGATTGAAGCCGCTGATTCTCAAATGTACCTGGCAAAGCGGCATGGCAAAAACCGCATGCGTCATAAAACCATTGCAACCAATGAAGGCCTTCTATCCTCCATCGCAAATTAGCAGCCCTGCCTGCGACGGTCGGAATTTTCTGATATCGCCGGAAAAAACAACTGGCCCCTGAAAAGCATCCGTTTAAAACCTGCCAATCTCTTTTATTGGGATTCGGGTCGACTTGCCGGTCGGTTGTCTGCATAGCGGCCATACGGCGCCGGCACTTTAAGATCTTCTCCTGTCCGGTCAATACAGAATAAAATGGCCCGGCATCCGGACAATGTCATGCCTCCCGGGCAGACCGTGAAGGCCGCCGAAAGATGCACCGGCACCGGAAAGCGTGTTCTAGTCCCATCCCGTCTATAAGGTATTTTTCGCAATTTTACAAAAAATGGATTCGCAATTTTGAGAATTTCAGAGATTAACCCGAGGGGTTGAGGAGCCGGAAGCGTAAAACCAGCTGCAATAACTCAAAATACTTTCTCCTAGTCAAATGGCATGGTTTCTGCTTGAGGAAAAGTTAAAGATATGAATCTAAAACCATCAGAGGTTGACCCGTGCAAAAAATTCTGATCGCCATCGATGGCTCCGATCCGTCCTTGGCCGCCGTGCGCTATGTCGGCCGGCTGTTTGCGAAACAATCGCATATTGCCCTGTTGCATGTCATAAGTGACATCCCGGAAGCAATTCGCGATATGCATGCGAGCGCGTCAGCGCTTGGCGAAGATCCTGCGCTGGGGCTCTGGCGCGCCCATCAGGAACAAATGATAAACGATTTGATGCAGCAAGCACACGACATCCTGGTGGATGCGGGGTTTGCCAACGAAACCATAACCGCTCATGTGCAACCCATGCAAACAGGCATTGCCAGAGACATTATCAATGAATCACATCAGTCCTATTCGGTACTGGTGGTTGGACGCACCGGAGTAAGCAATATTGAAGATATCAGGATGGGAAGTGTTACCTCCAAGCTAGTTGAAACCATCGGCCATCTTCCGCTTGTCGTGGTCGGCGAAGGGTCCGAATCTAAAAAAATTATGATCGCCCTCGACGGTTCCGAAGGATCGATGAAGGCCGTCGAATATGCCGGGGCTTTGCTGGATCCTGCTGATGGCGAAGTCTTGTTTACCCATGTCATCCGACCGTTGAAGATTCGGCAACTGAGTTCAAGGGAAATCTTCAAGCAAAAGCATGAGGAGCAATGGATCGCAACCAATCACAGAAAAATCGTGCCGGTCATCAGTGAAGCCAAGAAGCGCCTGCTGGAGGCGGGCTTCCGGCAGGAACAGATTTCCAATGAGATTCTGACGTATCAGAAAAGCAGGGCAGCGGCCATTGTCAAGGCAGCTGAGGTCGGCGGGTATCACACCATCATGCTCGGCCGGCGGGGTCTTACGTCGGTGGGTGAGTTCAGGATGGGGCGGGTCAGCAGAAAAATCCTGCGTTTTGCGTTTCGGCCTACCCTGTGGATTGTAAATTGAGCCTTGCATCGGTCAGGCGTTGAATTCATGCAGATTGCGAAAAATTTGGTTTCCACCAGCGGTTAATTGAGCCAATGCATACCCTAGAAGAAATGCTTTCCGCCACACTTATTATTTTACCTTTGCTGGCGGCCGCAGCTTGCTATCTGATTCGTGAGAGCCGTCTTCGCTCCCTCGTTGTTATGCTGACCGGGGCGATTCTGATCACGATCGCCCTTTTACTTATACCGCTTACACCGTTCGATTTCTCGCCCCGGCCGTTGTGGGGCTTTAACATCCACATTCTGGTCCAGGCGTTGGATTTTTTACTGCTTCTGCTCATCTTGTACTTCGGGTTCAAACACCGCCATATTGTCATTAAAGCTCTGGCTGTTTTGCAGATCATGGCGCTGCTGTACTTCGAGTTATGGCTGAACCCGGACCAACAGGGGACTCCGGCATTGCACTGCGACCATCTGGCCCTGGTAATGGTGCTGATTATTTCCATTGTGGGTTCGCTTATCTGTTATCAGGCCATACCGTACATGCAAAATCACGAGCAGCACCTCGGATTGAAAAGGTCCCGCCAGCCCCGGTTCTTCTTCGTGATGATGCTCTTTTTGGGTTCCATGAACGGTTTGGTGCTCGCCAATGATATGCTTATTTTATATTTTTTCTTTGAACTGACCACGCTGTGCTCCTACCTTCTGATTGCCCATGACGGCACGACGGAGTCTGTCAAAAATGCCGTGCGGGCGCTCTGGATGAACAGTCTGGGCGGCGGCGCCTTCATTCTGGCGCTGATCGGCATTCATCACGAGACGGGCAGCCTGGCGTTGCAGCAAATTGTATCTTCCGGCAGCATCGGCGCAAGCGCTTTCCTTTTCTCGCTGGCCTTACTCATCTTCGCGGCCCTTACAAAATCCGCGCAATTTCCTTTTCAAAGCTGGCTGCTGGGAGCCATGGTGGCGCCGACACCGGTATCAGCCCTGTTGCACTCCAGCACGATGGTTAAAGTCGGGGTATATTTGGTTTTGAGGTTGTCCCCGCTCATGCGTGCGACCTTTTTAAGCCAAAGCGTTGCCCTGTTCGGGGCTTTTTCCTTTTTGGCTGCGGCCGCGCTGGCCGTCGGCCAGAGCAACGGCAAAAAGGTTCTGGCCTATTCTACCATCAGCAACCTTGGGCTGATTTTCGCCTGCGCCGGATTGAATACGCCTGAGTCCTTGGTCGCCGGCATGCTGCTGCTTGTCTTCCACGCCATCATCAAGGCCCTTCTATTTCTCTGTGTCGGTGCAATCGAGCAGCGTATTGCAAGCCGCGATATCGAAGACATGCGCGGTCTGTACGCCGAAATTCCCCTAACGGCCCTGATGACCGTTATGGGCGTCGTGATGATGATCATGCCGCCTTTCGGCATCCTGCTGAGCAAGTGGATGGCCATGGAAGCTGCCGCCAGTAATCTTTACGCTATCATTATGATCGCCCTGGGCAGCGCCCTGACAGCGATGTACTGGGCTCGCTGGGCCGGGACACTGATGAGTGACCCCTTTGCCGGCAGATTTAAACCCGAGCGGCAGCCGTTGCTCACCTGGGTCGTTTTAGGTTCCCTGTGTGCAGGCGCAGGCCTGTTGAGTACCGTCGCACCGTGGCTATATGCGCGGCTGATCGTTCCAACTTTGGGCCAGGCCTATCTGACGCCCTATACCATCCGCAACGGCATTTTGGAAAACGCCTATGGCACCTTTGCCGTCTTTCCATTGAGTCTGGTGGCCGCTTTGGGTTTTGTCGTTGCTATTTTAGCCGTTATACGGGCGGCCAGGGCCCGGGTCGTCAAACCATATCTCAGCGGCGTGCAAACCGAACATTCGGGGGAGTTCACCGGTCCCATGAATCAACCGGTAAAAGCAGAGGCCAAAAACTACTATCTCTCTTCCATCTTCGGCGAGATAAAATTGACCGTCTGGATAAACCTCGGTGCCGGTGTGCTGCTCACGCTGATGGTGGGAGGTACCTTATGATCGACACCGCCGTGTTGATTCCGACCGGTCTGGCCGTCGGCCCCTTGCTGGGCGGCCTTGTCAGTGGCCTGGACCGCATATTGACCGCCCGCCTCCAATCCAGAATCGGCCCCCCGCTGTGGCAGCCGTTTTATGACGTGCTAAAACTCTGGTGCAAGGAAAAAACGGTTGTCAACGTCTGGCAGGCCTTTTGCGCCTATTGTTATGTGGCGGCAGCTTCGATCGCTGTGGTCCTTTTTTTTCTGCAATCAGACCTTTTGCTGATATTATTCATCCAGGCCGTGGGAGCGGTCTTTTTGGTGGTGGGTGCCTTGTCTTCCACCTCGCCGTTCAGTCAGGTGGGCGCACATCGCGAGTTGCTTCAAATTCTATCCTACGAGCCACTGCTGATTCTGGTGACCATGGGGGTATATCTTGAAACCGGCAGTTTCAGAATCGCAGGCATCTATAGCTGGCATGAACCCCTGCTACTGAAGCTGCCCTTTCTCTTTATGGTTCTCGGCTATGCCCTGACCATCAAGCTGCGCAAATCGCCCTTTGACCTGTCTACTTCCCATCATGCCCACCAGGAACTGGTTAAAGGATTGCTCACCGATTATTCCGGATCTTTTCTGGCCCTGACCGAGATCGGGCACTGGTATGAAGTGGTGCTTCTGTTGGGCTTCTGTTCGCTGTTCTGGGCCACCAGCTGGATTGGCATGGCGGCTATTGTGGTGTCGACCTATTTTCTCGAAATACTCATCGACAATGTTTCGGCTCGCTTGAACTGGCGCTGGATGCTGGGGTATGTCTGGTCCATGGGGCTGACACTGTCTTTGGTAAATCTCATCTGGTTAACCATCAGTTAAGAGGCGATTGCTTTGATCAAATGGCTCATTGAAAAATCACGCATCCATTCGCCCTGGCTGCTGCATTATGATTGCGGCAGCTGCAATGGATGCGATATCGAGATTTTGGCTTGTCTGACCCCCGTCTATGACATCGAGCGCTTCGGTATCATCAATGTCGGCAACCCGATGCACGCTGATCTGCTGCTGGTCACCGGCACGGCCAATCACCGCAACCGAAAAGTGCTCCGCAACCTCTTCGATCAAATGCCGGCCCCAAAGATTGTGGTAGCGATTGGCGCCTGCGCCCTGTCGGGCGGTATTTTCCGGCAGGCATACAATGTGGTCGGCGGTGTGGATAAGGTGATTCCGGTTGATGTCTACGTGCCGGGCTGCCCGGCTAAGCCCGAGGCCGTCATCGACGGTGTCGTTCTTGGTCTGCAAAAGTTCAGCCAGCAAAGAGGAGCTGAGAACCACCATGCAGCAAGATGTGATCACTGTCAGTTCTGATAGGTTGGTGGGAGAAGTCGCCAGAATAAGGGTCGAAGGCTTCCGGTTCGTGACCATGACCTGTGTGGCGCTGGAAGATGAAATCTTCCATATACACTATCATTTCGACCGGGACTTCATGCTGAAACATTTGCGGCTGGCAACTTCAATGGGCAGCTCTGTTCCAAGTATTTCACCGGTGTATGTTGCCGCTTTTCTGGTCGAAAACGAGATACAGGACCTCTTTGGTATTCGCTTCAAATCCCTGGTGATCGATTACGACCGCACCCTGTATTTGGATGGGGGGGTCATGGTGACCCCATTTTGCAAATACAGCGTCAACGGGCCCGATCGGGATACGCCCGTTGCCCGGCCGACTGTCCCCGGGACATAAAGGCAGTGGAGTAATTTAATGCTGAAGACCATCATACCGTTCGGGCCGCAGCATCCGGTTCTGCTCGAACCGCTGCATTTGAAACTCACGGTTGAAGACGAAATCATCACAGACGCCTTTCCTGCCCTGGGGTTTATCCATCGCGGACTGGAAATGCTCGTGAATACACACGACTTTCACCAGATGATTCAGGTGGTTGAACGTGTCTGCGGTATTTGTTCGATGATGCATGCCATGTGCTACTGCCAGGGCCTTGAGGATATGATGGGCATTGCCGTACCGCCCCGGGCGAAGTTCCTGCGCATTATCTGGTCCGAGTTGCACCGACTGCACAGCCATCTGCTATGGCTGGGACTATTTGCCGACAGCTTCGGCTTCGAGAGCCTGTTTATGCAGTTTTGGAAAATCCGCGAAAAAGTCCTGGATCTCAACGAGGCCACCAGCGGAAACCGAATAATCGTTGCGGTAAACGCTATCGGCGGCGTGCGCGGGGATTTGAGCGTTGAACAGCTCAACTGGATTTTAGCGGAACTTACCTGGGTTGAAAAGGAGATCGCCCGTCTGGAATCCACCCTGCTGTCAGACTACTCGGTTAAAAAGCGAACGGTTGGCAGGGGCGTTCTGACAACGGAAAAAGCCTTTGAGCTCGGTGCGGTCGGTCCGACCGCCCGGGGCAGCGGTTTGGCTCAGGACATGCGCATGCTGGGGTATTCCGGCATTGATCGCCTTGACTTCGAACCGGTGGTGGAAACGGACGGAGACTGCTACGCCCGCAGCAAGGTGCGTTTCCGAGAGCTTCACCAGAGCATCGATCTCATCCGTCAGGCGATTGCCAAAATCCCCGCCGGAGAGATCCGGACCAGGGTCAGGGGAAGACCCGAAGGGGAAATCTGTGCACGGATCGAACAGCCCCGGGGAGAACTTTTTTACTACCTCAAGGCCAACCGCACAAAAAATTTGGAGCGCATGCGGATTCGGACGCCGACCTTTGCCAATATACCCGCCTTGCTCAGCATGCTGCCCGGCATGTGGCTATCGGATGTGCCCGTCGTCGTCCTATCGATTGACCCCTGCATCAGTTGCACGGAGAGGTAAACGGAAGGTTGGCCATGTTTAAAATGACGCCCCAGGTGCTCCAAAATCTCTTCTCGCCAAAAGCCACGCGGCGATACCCCCGGGTGGCAAGAACGCCCTATGAGGGGGTGCGGGGAGCGCTGCGCAACGATATCGAGAATTGCTCATTATGCAGTGTTTGTGCCCTTAAATGCCCCTCGCAGTGCATTACGGTGGATAAAAAAACCGCCACCTGGCGCTATGACCCGTTTGCCTGTGTTTTCTGCGGTATCTGTGTAAATGCGTGCACTGAAAAATGTCTTCACCAGGAACGCGCCTACCAACATCCCGTTACCCGGCGGGAACCGATATTGTTAAAAGGGACGCTCAAAAAAACACCTCATGAAAAAGCGTAACGCCGGTTGTGATCCAACCACCGTTAAGATGGTGGGGATGGACAATTTCCGCACGCTGACTTTTCGGCAGGAATTTTTACGGGTGTGCGTCAGCTTGCGCCGATCATAAACGGTGCCATGGCGCCTCCTCTTGCATTTCGAAATTGTCTCACAACCCGCCTTCCCGATTTCTGAGCTTTTTTCCAGTTTGAAATTTTACGAATAAAATTTTTGTAATTTTTCTAAAACATACCGCCGAATGACACACCTGACCCGGTTGTGATGATTAAGCTATTGAAATCAATATGGATAATTATATAGATCGTTTTGGCACGCCGTATGCTTATGACCTGGAACAGACATCAGCCGATTGGTTGCATCCGTCCGACATAAACAAAGAAAGTGCCACCTTGATGCGGTTGTCAAACAAGAAGACAAGGCGAGACGGTTTTTTTAAATCACCAAACCGCCGCAGCATACGTCAAACCGGCCTGCTGCGGCTGGAAAAAGGGGGGTTGAGATGAAAGAATTCAAAAAAATTTTGTTCCCGCTTGATCTGTCTGAATCATCGCCAAAAATAGTTCCCTATGTCCAGGCGGTGGCTGAAAAATTTGGTTCAAAAATTCACCTTCTGTTTGTTGCCCGGATTTTTGACTATTTCACCAGTATGTATGTGCCTCAGCCCTCGATCAGCCAGATTGAAAAAGACATTATCGAAGGCGCCGAAAAGCGCTTGTACGAATTTGTTGACGAACACTTGCGCGAATTTAAGGGGATCAAAGCGACGGTGGAGCCCGGGGATGCCACCGGTAGAATATTGCAGTATATTGCTGACCACCACATTGATCTCGTTATCATGGGCACCCATGGCCGCAAGGGTATGGACAAGATCATTTTCGGTTCGGTCGCAGAACGCGTCGTCAAAACGTCTCCGGTACCGGTTATGGTCGTAAACCCCTACAGGCAAAGTTCATGACAAAATCCGGATACGATGATAGACACACTGACAGCGAGGACGCCAGATTATGAGCATTGACAATATGGACAAGATTTTCCGGCCCGAATCCATTGCCGTTGTAGGCGCCAGCGAAAGAAAAGGCAGCGTGGGCGCCGCCTTGATGCACAATCTGATCGAGCGCGGCTTTCCCGGTGAGGTCTACCCCATCAATCCCCGGCACAAAAAGCTGTGGCAACGGCCGGCCTGCCCCTCCATTAAAGATCTCAAAACACCGGTGGATCTGGCGGTTATCGCCACCCCGATTGCATCCGCCCCCCACCTCATCGCAGAGTGTGGGGATGCCGGCGTGGGCGGCGCGGTGATCATATCCGCCGGCGGAAAAGAAATCGGGCCAGAGGGCCGGAAGCTGGAAGCGTCCATTCTCGGGGAGGCCAAACGGTCGGGGGTGAGAATCATCGGTCCCAATTGCATCGGCATTGTCAACAGCCGGGCGAAACTAAACGCCAGCTTTGCCAGCCAGATGCCCCCTTCCGGCAAGATGGCGTTTCTTTCGCAAAGCGGTGCCATCTTTTCGTCGATCCTCGATCTTTCTATCAAAGAGAATATCGGATTCAGTTACTTCGTGAGTCTGGGATCCATGCTGGATATCGATTTTGGGGACATGATCGATTATCTGGGCGGCCAGCCGGAAGTCAGCAGTATCGTCATGTACATTGAAAGCCTGACGCGCTTTCGCAATTTTATGAGCGCGGCCCGGGCGGTATCGCGGGTAAAGCCGATTATCGCCCTGAAAGCCGGGCGCTCGGCGGCCGGAGCCCTTGCCGCCGCGTCCCACACCGGTGCGCTGGCGGGAGAAGATTCTGTCTATGACGCGGCCTTGAAACGTGCCGGTATTCTGAGGGTCAAAACCTTTGAAGAGCTCTTTGACTGCGCCGAGCTGGTGGCCAAGCAGCCGAAACCCCGGGGTGCCGATCTGGCGGTGATCACCAACGCCGGCGGTCCGGGGGTCATGGCCGCCGATACACTGTCGGAATACGGCCATGAGCCCGTCACGCTGAGTGCCCAAACACTGAAGCAATTGGACGAAATTCTACCGCCCTACTGGAGTAGGCGCAATCCCATTGATATGCTGGGGGAAGCCACGCCGGAACTCTATCGGCAGGTCGTCGAAATCTGCTTAAAGGCCGATGAGGTCAACGGCATCCTGATATTGTCGGCGCCCCAGGCCCTGACCGATACGGCCGCCGCCGCCACCGCCCTGGTCAGTGTTATCCGGGACACACCGATCCCGGTGATTACGTCCTGGATCGGCGGGGACGAGATGCAAAAAGGCCGGGATATATTCAACCGGGCCGGCATTCCCACGTTTGATACACCCGAACGCGCCGTACGGGCCTTCATCGATATCTATCGATATGCACGGACCATCGAAATGCTGCAGGAAATTCCCTCCCGCTTTCCCGGGAAGCTGGCATTTGACCGTCCGAAGGCCAAAGATTTGATCCGGGCAGGACTGGATACCGCCAGCCGTCTGTTGACGGAAACCCAGGCCAAGCAGCTGTTATCTGCTTACGGCATTCCGGTGGATCCCGTCGAAGCAGCGGAAAGCCAGCAAGCGGCCGTCCGAGCGGCCGAAACTATGGGGTATCCCGTGGTTTTGAAAATCAATTCCGTGGACATCAGCCATAAATCGGATGCCAAAGGGGTGCGGCTTGATCTGAAAAATGCAGCGGAAGTGCGCAATGCCTTTGATCAAATCATAGAAAATGCCCGGATGTACAACCCCGAAGCGGCTATCGACGGGGTAACGATCCAGCCGATGCGCAAGCGCCCCCACTATGAACTGATCATGGGCGCCAAGCAGGATCGGGATTTTGGGCCGGTCATCCTTTTCGGGATGGGGGGTGTGATGACCGAAGTGTTCAAAGATCGCGCCATCGCCCTGCCGCCGTTGAACCGGTTGCTGGCCCAACGGCTGATGGAGGAAACCAGAGTCAACCGCCTGCTTCGGGGTTACCGTGACATTCCGCCGGCCAACATCGCTTTGCTGGAAGAAATCCTGACCCGCCTGTCCCAGCTGGTAACGGATTTTTCGGAGATTGCCGAACTGGACATCAATCCCCTCTTTGTGGATCATCAGACTGCCTGTGCTGTCGATGCCAGGGTGCTGTTAAAACCACCCGACAAACCGGCCCCCCACCATCTGGTCATCAGTCCTTATCCGGATCAGTTTGAAGCGCACACCCGCACCAGCATGGGCGTCGAAATATTCGTGCGGCCGATCCGCCCTGAAGACGCCCCCCTGCTGGTGGCCCTTTTTGAATCGCTGTCGCCGCGCAGTGTCTACCTGCGATTTTTCACCCCCATGAAACGCCTGCCCCACAGCATGCTGGCCCTGTTCACCCAGATCGACTACGATCGTCATATTGCCCTGGTGGCCCTGTCCGAGTCAGAATCGGAAGAACAAATGCTGGGGGTGGCCCGTATCATTTTTGCCCAAAATCTCAAAGAGGCCGAATTTTCGGTTGTCGTCGGCGACCGCTGGCAGGGCCGGGGAATCGGTGCAGCCCTGCTGCAACGCTGTCTGAAAATTGCCGAAGACCGCGGGCTCGAAAGCGTAACCGGCGTGGTGCTGGCTGAAAATACCCAGATGCTGGCGCTGGGGAAAAAATTGGGATTTAAAGCCACAAAAGTGCCGGACGCCGGTGAATATGAGCTGAGCAAGGAGTTCAGGCGTTCTTGACCGCAACAATCAGAGGCTGAACGATTGGGTACAATATCGCATTATCATCTGATCGGACCATCGGTCATAGATGATGCTACGCCTTAGGGGTAAATCACCCCCCTAAGGCGCACATTTTGTGAATACAATTACTGAGGAAGAGCGATTTTACTTCGACATGTCCAGCTTGTTGAATTTGGCTCCCTTCATGGAAACGTCTACCATGAGCCCTTTGGCATCGAAAACATACGCCACTATGGGCTCATTGTACTGGGCCGTAATCCTGCCGCCGCTTTCGCCGGCACTGATGACGGTCACACCTCCGTCGACACCGGCTTCCCATCCCTTGCTGTTGCGGAATTTTTTCAGAGCCTCGCTGGAATTAAAAGCGATGATGATGTCTTTGGACTGCCCGCCGATCTGCAGGCCGACCGAGCCGGCGCCCATGCTGTAATATTCCACCGTTTTACCGCCGATGCGCATGGCCCCCTGTCCGTATTCAGCCCCTACGATAAAGGCGCCCTTTTTGACATTCGCTAAAATCAACAGGCCTTTGGCCTTGGCGGCGACCGCTTTGCCGTTCTCGACCATTTTGTAAAACCGCGCCATGGCGGCATCGGCACTGGCATCGATTTCCTTGGCGGTTTTGCCGAAAGATGTCCCCGCGAACAAGAGTCCCCCTAAAAGGACGATACAGCCGACGAAAATTAAAAACTTGATGTGCTTCTCTGTTTTGGTCATTGATTTCATCCTCCTTTTTGTGGTGTATGCATGATGTTGGATCATGCCTAATGATTGATACGAAGTAGAGAATTAATTTCAACAATAATCATCAATTTTCCAATTGCACGTTCTTTAGGATGTCACCTGCATGCCAATCGGTGATGCTGCCTTTAAAAACGTAACCGCAACTCACTTCATAATTTTGAAATTGGTTATTGACAATGGAAGTGAAACTATATTGGATAGTTGCTGGTAACTGCGGTTTTACCGATTTTTGGAATAAGTCAGCAAACAGGATGAAAAAAAGAAAGCGAGCGCAACCTCATCGAACAAATCCGCAGGCACCTTGTCCTGCCCATGAAACGCCTTACCAATTTTTTATGCAAAAGACTCCTCGGCGGCGGTTCAAGTCTGTAGCCGTCTTTCTCAGTTCAATTTGATCAGCCTGACTTTCGATTGATCAACTTCTGCTTTTTATCTCTTTGATCGATGACCAATTTGTAGGCGATGTAGTATTTGTAGATGTTGCTGACGTACTGGACGGTTTCACGACCGATTACCTGGGCGGCGGCAATCTCCACATTGTCAAACCATACGTTGGGATCCAGCCCCATGGCCGCTGCTTTTTTGCGCAGCCGGTTCACCTTGGCGGCTCCTGCGTTGTAAGACGCAAAGGCAAAGAGCATTTTGTTGAGGTCGTCCATGGGTTCATCTTTGTAATAGCGGTTGACAATAAACCGCATGTATTTGGTGCTTTTTAAATAGCGCTTGAGCAGCATATTCCCCAACAGGGTCCCTTTTTTGTGGCCTTTGACGAATTCATTGATCACGGCCTTGAGCTGGGGACTGTTCTTGCGCAAAGCCCGGGCAATCTCACCGCCGGTCCTGACGGAGATTTCGGGATTTACCTGGATCTTATCAAAAATCTGGGTCCAAAATTGCGCTTTGTGGCTGTCCATGACGATCATCGGGATGATACCAACATTCACCAATTCCAGCAGATCTTCATCCTCAAATGTCTCATCAGCCGCAATAAGCTTGATCGCCGGTTTGCCGGTTTTTTTAAACGAACCATTCAGCTCAACCAGGCTAGCATAATAACTGCTGGATTTGCGAACGTGGATCTCCTGGCCCGCAAGATCACCAACTTTCTTTACCGGCGGCGCGGCGGGCCCGCTTACCAGCAGTTCCTTTACCCCGGAAAGTAAGGGATCCCCAAAATCAACATGTTTGAGGCGCTGGGGGGTGATGGTCAGGTTGGCAACGGCCATGTCTCCCAAACCCTTAACCAGACCGGGGATCAGTTCATCGCGCCGGACGGGAATAAAGACCATAGTTACTTTCAAGGTTTTGGTCTTGAGTTTTTGGTTGACAAATTTTTCAAACTCTTTGAGCAGATCATAGGAAATGCCACGCTGCCGGCCGCGATCCAAAAAATAAAAGGTTTTGCTGAAAGCCACCAGCACCCGAATCCGCCGCTTTTCGGCCATCTTGTCGAAGTCGCCGATCCATGGTTTGTTCTCCAGCATGGCGGCCCCTTGGGCCGGCTTCGAATCGGCGGCCTGCGCCATCAACGGCACCGCAACTGTCAGCGCTATGATTGCAACCAGCAGGGCAGAAGACACCCGGCGTCCCGAAACTGCATTCCACTGGTGATGTTGAAATTGAATCATGATTTTTCCTCCAGTTACACCTTTTCCGCACGCCTGCGGCCCCTGACCAACCAAACCACCAGCGGATAGGTCAGCCAGGAAACTTCCCAGAGGATCGGCCCGACAAATGCGATCGGTATGGTAATGATGGCGGTGATCGGCTCGGCCAGAATACGATCCCGCAATCGATAGGCATGGGATTCGGTAACTTCGGGCAGTAACAGACGATGATTTTTGATGGCGTATGACCAGGCCCAGCCGCCGGCAATACCGACCAGGGCCGCCGCAATGCTTTCAAATGCCCGGGTCAGAGAGGACGCTTCCAGATCGATTCCGAGTCGCAAAGAGACCAGAAATATCAGCAAGAAAAAGAGCTGCAGGATGGACAG
>JAFDCJ010000272.1 GCA_019312835.1 Deltaproteobacteria bacterium | reverse complement strand
GAGATGATTAAGGGCTCATTGACAGGTAAAAACTATCACTTGGGTGGATGAAATCCATTCGGACGTCATTTGTTAGGCGTTATTGGTTATTAATCTGAAAAAATCATTGCAACCAGCATTTGGGTGATTCTAGTGAGAACAATTTCGCTGGATGGGAGGAATCGATATGAAAACCTTTAAGTATCTTGGCTTGGCGGGAATTGCGCTACTGGGGGTATCGTCGCTGGCGGTAACCAAATCGGCCATGGCCATTGAAAAAGCAACGTATATTGTCTTGGAAAAAGAAGATGATGTTGAAATCAGACAGTATGAGCCTCAAATCGTAGCTGAAACCTATGTCGAAGGCGATCTCGAAGCGGTTGGCGATGAGGGGTTTCGCCGTCTGTATGATTTCATTTCCGGGGACAACCGGCAGAAGCAATCCATTTCGATGACCGCACCGGTCGGCCAGGAGGCGAAATCTGAAAAGATCGCCATGACTGCACCGGTTGGTCAGGAAAAAAAGGATCATCGCTGGCGCATCACCTTCCACATGCCGGCGGAATACACGCTGGAAAGCCTGCCGGAACCCACGGATCCGAGGGTGAAATTGGTCCGGGATCCCGGTCGTTTAATGGCCGCCATTCGCTACTCAGGAACATGGAGTGAAGCGGGTTACGAGGCGAACAGGGCTTTGCTGGAAGCATTCATTGAAAAACGCGGCTTGATCAAGGCGGGTGAACCGGTTTGGGCACGCTACGACCCGCCGTTCATGCCCTGGTTTCTGCGCCGCAACGAAGTCCTCATTCCAATAGAGAAATTTTAACGGTCCCTTGCTAATCCACTATTCTTAGAAGTGGTTTTTGAAGCCCAGATCAGGCCCAAGAGCAAGGCGTTCCGCGGATTGAAAGCGGAGCGTACACTTTAGTACGTGAGCATTTCAATTCGCGGAACAACGCAGCTATTGGGCCTTAGATGGGTTTTTAAAACCACTTCTAACAGTGGGTTCGGAGCTTCAGTTCTACGGGATGCGGGTGCAAATAGGTCTGCTGCTTGAGATAGGGCTGATCGTATTTGCGCACATAATGGTTGATCAGGGTTATGGGCACGATCAGTGGAACAAGCTCGCGGCGATAGTGGTTAAATACTTCGAGTAATTCCTGTTTTTCGTCACTGCTCAGCTGCTTTTTAAAATAACCCATCAGGTGCTGCAGTACGTTGATATTTTTTTTGATGGTCGACTTTAATTTCAAGGCCTCCATCAGCAACTGCTGATACCGGTCATACAGGTCCCCGATGGGCATCTTCTTGCCCTCTGCGACCAGTTTGCCCATCAAACGGTAGTGTTTCGGGCTGTGGGACATAATCAGCAGTTTGTTATGGGTGTGAAATTCTACCAGCTTGCCCAGGCCCCGTTTTCCGGCCAGGTTGTCGCGCCAGCGTTTCATGGTAAAAATCTGCAGAATAAAATTTTCCCGGATCACAGGATCGTTGAGACGCCCATCATCCTCTACCGGTATGAGGGGAAAGTGCGCCATGAAAGCCCGGGCAAATATCCCGACGCCGACCTTATGAGGCATGCCCTTTTCGTTGTAAACCTTGACCCGGATCATGCCGCTGCTGGGCGAATCGCTCTTGAAGATAAACCCACACAGATCTTCTCCTTCCAGCGCCCTGACCCGCTCCCGGGCCCAGGCCAGCATGCGATCGGTTTGATCTGTTTTGGATTTAAATGTAATCAGGCGCGGGCTTTCCGGATCACCGACCAGTCGCAATGATTCCCTGGGAACCCCGAAACCGGCTTCTACCTCCGGACACACCGGAACATATTCCACAAAGCTTCCCAAGGTGTGTGTCAGGTATTTATCCAGTTTGTGACCGCCATTCCAGCGCACTTCATTGCCGAGCAGGCAGCTGCTGATGCCAATCCTGAATTTTCCTTCCATGCCCGAACTCCCCCGTCATCAATTGGTTGTAAGATAAAAATAATATGTTTTTGTTATCCGATTATTGTGCTAAAAGGCAAGAACAAATCTCACCGGTGACGTTTTCAGGAGACACGAAGATGCTGGAAGAAATGAAATCGCTGGCCCGAGAAAAAAATATTTGTGTTCTGGCAACCATTGTCGACCGCAAACCGTACTGCTCTTTGATGGCCTATGTCACCAATACGGCATGCACCGAAATATACATGGTAACCCACCGGCAAACACGGAAGTTTCGGAATTTGACTTCAAATCCGGCTGTCAGTCTCATGATCGATACCCGCGACACATCGCCCCGCGCGGACGTAAGGGCCATGACCGTTGAAGGCCTCTTCCAAAAAGTTACGGATACCGCTGAGGAACAGAAAGTTCGCCGGAAACTACTTTCAGCCCACCCCCATTTAGATGCGTTCATGGGCCACCCCGAAGCCGAAGTTTTTAAAATTAAGCTAAAATCCTTTTTACTGCTGGACGGCCTGACCCGGTCATCCTTCGAAAAAGTTTCGGATTGAGGGTGTTGGACGCTGTCGTCCGGCGGCCCTTCCCCCATGCTATCAGAGCCCGCTGTCACCCAGGGTAACGATTCCCAGATAGCCATCCACCGTCATGGCGTCACCGGTTTGTATCAGGGAGGTCGCGTCCGGGATGCCGGTGATGCAGGGCAAGCCGTATTCGCGCGCGATAATGGCACCATGAATCAGCATGCCGCCCCGTCGCTCGACAACAGCCGCGGCCAGCGGCACCACAAAGGTGATGTTGGGATCAACCGCATCGCACACCAGCACTTCGCCGCGTTCAAAATCGGCCAGGTCGGAATGGTTCCGGATCACCCGGGCCTTGCCTTTGGCGATTCCGGGACCTGCAGGCTGGCCAACCAGTTGCCGGGCCTTGAGCCTTTCTCCAATTACCGTTGAGGCCGGATCCGCTGGGGGGGAGTCGGTTCCGAAATTCACTTCCCCCAGCACCTGTTTCAATGTTGCGGATGTCTGACGGCCGGACGCATTTTCAAGCCGTCGTTTGGCTTCCTGGACGGCCGTGAGCAATTGGGCTTCGATACGGCCAAGATAGATATTGTCGTCATCGCGCAATTGATAACTGCTTCGGGCCAGTTCCAGCAGTTCTGCAGCCCTGGCCTTCTGATCACCATCGAAGCAATTTAAATAATTTTCATGCAGTTGTCGTATTCTATCCTGTTTGCGGCCGGCACGGGTCGCAGGCTGATGCGCCGCCATTTCCAGCAACAGCCGGTAGAGCGGACCAGGTCCCAGCACACAATTCTTGCCACCGGTCACTGCGCAGGAAAGATCGCCGAATTTATCGATAAATTCGTCAACCATCGATTGAAAATCAGCATCAAGGTCTGAGTCATCCCCGTGCTTCAGTTTTTCGGCCAGGTGGTGATTGCTGCGGATGATGCCGGCCAGATCCATCAGCATGTTGTTTCGCGCAATACTGGCCATATCCGTGTTGGTGAGAAGATCGATGAATTCATAGGGGTCATCGGGTTGCACGGCATCATTGTAGACCTGACCGAACATGCGCACACCGTGGGCGTAGGGAATGAAGTCCGCCCAGTAAATGTTGACCCACTTGTGGTTGATTTCCCAGCGGTTTCGGATTTCCGCTGCCAGGTCCTGATCCGAGAGCGTGGCCGGATTCACGGCGCTCAGGCTTTCGGCCACCGCGATCATTTCGGGAATCAGCTTATCTTCGATCTTGCGACGCAGGTCTTTAAGATTGTCGAAGCTGCGATGCAGGCTCAGATACCAGCCGCGATCGTCCTGGGATTTATTGGACGACAGGGTCGTTATGGGGCGAGATTGCAGTAATACCAGAGCTTCTCCGTCATAGGTCCACTCGACATCCTGGGGCATTTGAAAAGAATCTTCGGCTTTACGGGCTGTTTTGAATACGACATCCAAATCCTGCAGGGTCAGAGGTGGCCGGCCGGATTTCTCTTCAGGCAACTTCGACAGGCGCACCCCGTTCGGGCCCGGTATCATCCAGTATTTGCGTTCGGGGGGGGTATGCGTGATAATCGTGTTGCGGGCGCGATCCACTATCCAGCGATCGGGCTCCACGGTTCCGTCCACAAGCCCCTGGTTTAAACCGTAGACCGATTCGACGATACCCTGAGTTTCATCATTGGGATTGCGGGTGAAAACCACCCCGGAGCGATCGCCGGCAACGGTCTCCTGTATCACCACCGCCATCGCGCTTTTTTCGACATCCAGACCGATTTCCTGGCGATACAACAGGGCGGCATCGGACCACAGCGAAGCCCACACCAGACGGATGTGTTTTACAATCGATTCGACACCGGCCACATTGATAAAGGACTCGTGAAGTCCGGCAAAGGATGACCGGGTATCATCTTCTTCCGGCGCCGATGAACGCACGGCCACCGGCATATCGCGGAACCGATCGCCGATCGCGGCACGAATTTCCCGGGCAAGCTTTTCGGGAAACGGTTTGCTCAGGAACATATTGCGAATGCGGGTGGCGCAATCCCAGATTTCTTCCCAGCGCATCTCCTTGAAGTCTTTGCGATGAAGCTCCATTAGAATGCGTTCGCGCAATCCGGTTTGCAGCAGGTATTCCTGATAGGCATCACTGGTGATGCATACGGTCCGGGGGATCTTGAAACCGTTTTTGGCCAGCAGCGATAAGGCATAGCCTTTGCCGCCCACACGGTGTCGATCTTCGGATTGGATTTCTTCAGCGGATAAAATCCAGCTCATGGCTCCAGGTGCAGCTCCATCACATTTTGAAAGTTTTTGACCATGTAATAGCTATACACGGTTACCCGTATGAGGGCACAGGACGGTGAACGCACAAATTCCTCCAGGTAAGGATGCTTGGCCAGATACTGTTCCACGATCGGTTCCCTTTCAGAGCCGTTGATAACTGCCGCTGAGCCGACCGCCGTTACCGAAATGGCCTGGTGAAAGTCAGATGCCTGATTGGTGCTGCTGTTGACCATCACCGCCACCCGGTTGTCGGACGTTAAGTTGGCAAACTTGCGCGTCGTCTCCGGCGTTGCAAAGTAAATATGTTTGAGATTGTCGGCCGCATAAAACGCAACCAGGCTGGCGTAAGGCTGGCCATCCTGATGGGTAGACAGGGCGGCCAGATTTTGCGTGCGAAACAATTCTCCCAATCGCATCCTGAATTTTTCGTTCGCATCCATCATATCAATATCCGTGCGGTTAGCGGCCATGTTGACTCCGACCGGGTGGTCGGCCGCTGAATTTATTCTCCGGCGCCCACCAACGGCAGTTCTTTGTCTATCTTGAAAAATACCAGAAACTTGGCCTCGTCTTTTTCATTGATATACTGCCTGCGCCGCAGGGACTGCAACAGATCCGTGTCCTGCTCCTCCCGCACTTTGCTTAGAAAAAAACGTTTGCCCTTGTAACCGGGTCCCTTTTCAATAAACATGTAACAGGCATGGGGATTGGATTGCAAGTTATGGTGGCTGAGCCGATCGCGCATGATCAGCGCGATGGTACCGTCATCCATACAATGGGGCCGGGAATAGATGGCCGCATCCACCTGGCCGTTGCCGTCGGCGGTAGCCAGAATTCCGTTTCCTGCGGTGTTTTCAAAATATTCTTTAAGGTTCATATAACCCTCCATGGAAAAATTGGGAAAATGGTGAGAAATTTACCGGTTTAAGCTCCACTCTCAGTTTGCAAAATGATTCCAACGGTGCTACGAACTTATCAGACTATAATGCAGATCGGGAAAAAGAAAAGGAGCCATTGGATGAAAATTTTGGAAAATCTCTGGCAGGTGGGCGGAGCCGAATATACTTCGGTCGAAGATGCTGCGATCTATCTGATTCGCTTCGGGTCAAAGGCAGCCATAATCGATGCCGGATGCGGAGGTGCCCATTACCAGCTGGCCAGAAATATTTCAGAAGTATTGCCGCCGGAAGTCGAGGTGGAATACCTGTTTTTAACCCACTGTCACTATGACCATACCGGCGGCGCCGAGGCTCTCCGCGGTCAATACGACTGCCGCATCGTGGCCCATGAACTGGATGCGATCTATCTGGAAAAGGGTGACAGCACCGTCACGGCCGCCACCTGGTACGGTGCCAAGATGAAACCCCTGAAAATCGACTACCATATTAAAAAGAAAGAAGAGACCTTTCCGATCGCTGACGGCAAGCTGATCGCCCATCACTGCCCGGGGCACTCTCCGGGATCGGTGGTTTACCTGACCGAACTTGGTTCCAATCTCGTTTTATTCGGCCAGGACGTTCACGGTCCCCTGGATGCCTCGTTTCTATCCAACCGGCAGGATTATAAGCGTTCATTGAGATTTTTAATTGGTCTCGATGCGGACATTTTATGCGAGGGCCATTTCGGCATCTACAGGGGCAAACTTGAAGTCAGGCAATTCATCCAGACCTATTTGAGCGATTAACCCCTGCTGGATAGAAGCGCTTTGCCGCGAGCATTTAGCCTTCAACAAACCTGGCCCGGGCTGAATGACGAATGCCACGCCACCGTCAGGCATACAAAAGGGCCCATAACGCTACCAATCGTCATCCCGCCCAGGCCCATACACAGAATGAGAAGCTGTCAAAACAGCCTTCTCAATCTGGGTTTAGTTTTTTAATTTGACCGCCAGAAATTCCTGGAAGCGTTTCCAGGATTTTTTATCGGCCGTTTCCCGGTAACGTTCTTCGCCAAAGACGGTGAATGCGTGCGGCGCACCGCCGTAGGATATCATCTCGTGGGGGATGCCGGCCGCCTCGAGTTCCTGCGCCAGGGCGGCGAACTGATCCATGGTAATGGCCGTATCGGCTGTTCCGTGCATAATCAATATTTCCCCGCGGGTTTTGGCATAATCTTGCCCCTCCGGGGTCTTCAAACCGCCATGAAAGGTGGCAAAACCTTTAAGATCGGCCCCGGAACGCGCCCATTCAAGTACGGCTGCGCCGCCGAAGCAATAACCCGCAACGACCGCATTGTCTACCCGGGCACCTTGGGCCTTGGCCGTCGCAAGGGCCCCGTTCATCAAGGCCCGCATTTTCTTTCTATCTTTGTATAATTCTCCCGTATGCTGGCGTTTATCCTTGACCTCGGTGGGCCGCACGCCGGCACCGAACAAATCGGCCGCAAAAACGGCGTAACCCAGTTCGGCCAGCATATGGGCGCGTTTGATTTCATAATCGGTCAGTCCATCCCAGTCGTGAATCAGCACGACCAAAGGGGCCTGGTTGGCGGGGCTGACGTAATAACCTTCGTAGGATTTGCCATCGACCTGATAGGTAACCGCCGCGCCGGTGGCGCCGAAGGCTGCTGTTGAAACCGTTAGAATCATGAATATGGGTATAAGGTATCGCATCGCACTATGCTCCTTTCTAATTTAGCTGACTGATCTTGTAGGATAAAAACCCTGCTGCTGTCCGGGCTGTCGCTAAACGAGCCGGCACAAGCAGGCACAGCAGAAAAATTTTTGAGACTGCTGCTAAAATTGGTAATACACAATTTGCACCCCGTCGAGCTGTCACCTCCGGGCTATAAGCCTGTCAAGCCGATGCGGCCTGATGCATGTGCACATCCCGCTGTGGAAAGGGTATCGATACACCGTCGGCATCAAAGCGCTCTTTGACGCTGCGGGTTATATCCCAGTAAACATCCCAGTAATTTTCGGTTGCCACCCACGGCCGGACAACAAAATTCACCGAAGAATCGGCCAATTCGTGAACCTTTACGACAGGGGCGGGATCTTTCAGAACGGATTCATGGTTTGCCAGAATGTCTTCGAGGATCGCTTGTGCCTTGGCCATATCATCGCTGTAGCCAATTCCAAATACCAGATCCACGCGCCGTTTACTGGTGCCGGTGATATTGGTGATGATGTCGCCCCAGATCATATTATTGGGGATGACCACTTTTTGATTATCCGGTTTTCTCAGGGTCGTTGAAACGATCGTCATGGCATCCACTTTGCCCAGCATGCCGCCGACATCGATTAAATCACCGATATCATAGGGCCGGTAAATCAGGATCATGATGCCGGCCGCAAAATTACTCAAAGTACCCTGCAATGCGAATCCCAGGATAAAGCCGGCAGCACCAATAGCCGCCAGAAGCGGTCCGATGTTGACCTCCAGCATGGACAGGGCCACGATGAACCCGACCACGAAAACAGCCCTACGGCTGATATTGACAATAAAATCTTTTAACAGCTCAGAAGCACTTTGAATTTTTACCACCGCCTTTTGAACCGCCTTGCCGATGATATTGGACAAGACCCAGGACAGCAGGATGACGATCAAAAAGAAAACAATGTTTTTAGCCCACCGGATGCCGCCTTCGGATGATATCAACCAGCCCGTAATTACCGTCCAGGCAGCGCTGGCATCGGACACATCTACCTCTACGCCGGATATGGCCTTGACATAGGCCTGGTAGTCTTCGATGGTTCCGCCCTTTAATTTGAATTCATTGATCACCGCATTAAAGCGGTCGGTCAAGGCCGTCTGCTGCTCTTTGAGCTTGGTTACGGATTCGAGCAGCTCGGTTTTGGCATCGCCCTCGGCCTGCAGCGCCTTGATTTGCATCTCACTGACTTGCCCGACATGCTTTTTCAATATTTGCAGCCACCCGTCGGCCTCCACTGCCAGGTCTTCCTTGGTCAACGGTTGCAGGCGATGCTCCAGCACATCTATGGTTATATCTGGATTCTTGGTAGTTACAGGCGCTGGTTGGTCCTTTTTATCGCTCTGGGCCAATGCCCCTGATACAGGTATCAGCAGGATCGCAAACATAACCGCAATGATATTAAAAACTTTCCGGTTTCTTACCAACGGTGGCACGGACATTGTATTTCCTCCATCCAATCTGGGTGATTCATGTTTTAGGGAAGCAGAAAAACGTTTGCTTGTTTCTAAAAACGTTAATCATAAAATAGGGGAAGTCAAAGCAGTTCAGATGACTTGTCAAATCGCTTTGATCCGGCGGTAGGCCCGGGTAAGGATTGCAGCGGGTGTCAGGATAAACAGGTTGCCAGTCAGAACGACGACAACCCCTATGGCGGTGTTGGCAGTCCAGAGAAAATCTTCAAATAAGGTTGACAGAAGCAAAGCGATGATCGGCATCAAAAGGGTGGCATAGGCCGCATACTCGGCACCAATTCGGCCGATCAGAAGCATGTAGCATCCAAAAGCCACCACCGATCCGAAGACAGTCAAATAAAGCATCGGAGCCAGGTAACCCACGGTCCAGTCCATAACGAGTTCGCCGCCGCCGCCAAAATGAATGGCCAATGTCAGCAGGCCGCCGTATGCCATGCCATAGGCATTGGCCTGGGTTACCGGAACGCCGCAGCTGGCATTGCGTGCACCCACCACGTTGCCCACCGAGGCCAGATAGGCGCCGATCAGCCCAAAGCTTAGGCCGATTAAGCCCCTGGTGGCGGTAAATGCGGAGAGGTCATGCCAGAATACAATACAAATGCCGGACAGGCCCAGTAGCCCGCCCCAAAAGGCGCGCCAGGCAATCGCCTGGCCCATGAATATTCTCAAGTTCAGAATATTCCACATCAGTATGGTGGAAAACACCACCGCCACCAACCCGCTGGTCAAATAGGATGTGGCCAGGTAACTCATGCAATAGCCCAGACCGAAAAGGCTGAATCCCTGGATAGCCATAAACAAGTGATCACGCCGGGAAAAAGCAAGCGGTTTATTCCGCAACATACAATAGATCAGCAGCATCAATGAAGCCAGGCAAAAACGATAGCCGACCGATAAAACTGGGGGCACCTGGGTCAGTTGCAGTTTGATACCCAGCCAGGTCGAACCCCAGATCAAGGCGGCGGCAGCGTAAAGCAGGAAATTAAGCATGATGAAAACTTGATATCACCTTAAAGGTTGGTGCTGGTGAACAGAAATTGCTTCCTTCATACAATTCTTCAGAGCGGTATTGCTGAATGCTGAAAAGACAGACGCAATACCATGCCGGTGCAACAAAGTCCAGCCGTGATTCATGCGCAATGCAATGGATACTCGCATCAAATTTGAGGGCCTAATTTTATTGGTTGTGGCTGCCTAAGTATGATAAGGAGGAAAACCAGACGCGCCCGCCTAGTCCCAACCGTACAAGGGAAGGAGAATCGCGGCTGGAAGCCGCTCCCACTTTCAAATGATTGCTCTTGGGAGCAGGTTCCAGCCGTGATGGCATATTGAATTTGAAACCACTTCTATACAAATCCCGAGCTTAGGAGGCCCCAACATGCTAAATTTTAGACTTTCCCCCCAGCAACTTGAATTGCAGCAAAAAGCCCGTGAATTCGCGCTCAAAGAAATTCTCCCCGTCGCCTGGCATTACGACGAAATCGATGAAACGCCATTGGCGGTGCTGAAAAAAGCGTATGCCGCCGGGCTGATTAACGGTGACATTCCCCAAAAATATGGCGGCAATGGTTGGGGCTTGATCGAAAGCGTCATCCTCACCGAAGAGCTGGCCGCGGCCTGCCCGGGATTGGCCACTACCATCTTTGACAACTCTCTGGGAATGGAACCCCTGGTGCTGTCCAAAAACGAAGCCTTGAAGAAGCAATATTTTTCTAAAATTTTAAATGATTTCAAATTGATCTGCTTTGCGACCTCCGAGCCGACCATGGGCTCGGATGTGGCCGGTATCCGCTGCAAAGCCGAAAGGGACGGGAATGATTATATTCTAAACGGCACCAAGTACTGGATCACCAATGGCGGGATTGCCGATTATATGTCCGTCTTTGCCACGGTGGACACCGATTCCCATCACGAAGGCATCTGCGCGTTTCTGGTGGAAAGAGATTGGCCGGGGGTGTCCATCGGTCGCAAAATACCCAAGATGGGTCAGCGCGGTTCCAATACAACGGGGATAAACTTCAAAGACGTCAGGGTCCCCGAGGCCAATATCATGGCGCCGCCGGGCGAAGGATTTTTATTGGCAATGCACACCTTTGCCCGCACGCGCCCGGCCATCGGTGCCTTCGCAGTGGGCACGGCACGATCGGCCATGGAATACGCCATTGATTATGCCAAAAAGCGCCGGGCGTTCGGTACCAAAATCGCCAACTTTCAGGCCATTCAGCATAAAATCGCCGAAATGTATCAAAAGGTGGAAACATCCCGCCTGCTGGTATGGAAGGCGGCCTGGGAGGCAGACAACGGTATCGATCCGACCATCGCAGCCTCCATCGCCAAATTCTACGCCACGGAGGCATGTTTGGAGGTTGCCAACGAAGCGCTGCAGATTTTTGCCGGTTATGGCTACACCAAGATGTTTCCGATCGAAAAACTGCTGCGCGATGCACGGTTGTTTCGAATTTACGAAGGGACCAGCGAGGTCCAGCGTTACATCGTTTCCGGATACGCCCTGAACGGATATCAACCGGTCATGCCGCCCCTGGAAGACCTGCCGATCCATCGCGACATGGACCCAGCTGAATTTGAGGAAGATCAAGCCGAGACAGCCTGGCGCTGTCGGATGTGCGGATATGTTCACTACGGCGAACGGCCTCCGGAGGAATGCCCCTACTGCTTTTTTCCCGCTTCGGCCTTCAAGGGGGTATAACGCCTTGAGCGTGACACGCTCAAGGCGTGGTTATTGGTTACGCGTTACTGGTTATTAGTTGCAAAGCCTGCCGGCGTACCGATAGTGGCGAACATCACTCAATGAGCGCTATATTCGATAGTATTCCTGTCTGTCGCTCAACGATTAACCAATAACAAATAACCAACGATATCAACGAATCGTTGACATCATTTCTTGACGACGCGATAAATGATCAGCAGCAGCACCGCACCGCCGACGGCTATCACCAGACTGCGGATATCAAAACCGGTCACACTCCCAAACCCGATCCTGGACGCGATAAATCCGCCGACGAAAGCGCCGGCGATACCCAGGATAATCGTGATAATGAAACCACCCGGATCCTTTCCGGGCATGATCAATTTTGCGATCACCCCGACAACCAGACCCAATATAATCCAAATTATTAAACCCATGCTGCCCTCCTTTCAAATTGTGTCGATTCATCGTCTGCCATATCGACGGATACTATACTTCATTCAAAGCCTCAAGCAAATCAATGGTCAGGTGCTTGTGTTCGTGTGCCCGCCGAGTCCCCTGTCGCAATTGAGGACTGCAGCGCATCTGCGGCCGGTGAATCCACGCTGCGAAGGTGGAAATCCCTCTGGGGAAAGGGAATCTCGATATCCAGTTCCCTGAAGCGGCGATCGATTTCCTGCAGCAGCTCACTTTGTACCCGGCGGCGGTTCTTCCTTTTTTTCTTGAACGGACGGTTGTTGGGAGGATTTGGAATTTTGAGCCCCCGCATCGACCGGCAGCAGCATCAGGAAAGTCGACAGAGCGACAATCAGACCCCATACCTTCAGTGACCCTAAACGCATCGCCTACTCTATTATTTTTGATCTAATAAGCAAGGCCTGTAAGAGCAAAATACTGACATATATTAATGAGTAAAATTGGATTTTCAAGTTTTCGGGTATTTCCCACTAACCTCAATAAATCCTAAAAATATCAGCTGATTTATGCTATCATGAGCATAGCTGGATCGGTCCTGCGTATCCAGTATTTTTTTTTACCGCACCGTGTGGTGCAGTTAGGAATTCGTTGATGAGCTCAGACGATGGTATTAAAGTTTACAGAAATCTTGAAGAAGAATTTAATCAGCTGGACCTGCACAGGCCCATGCGGGTTGAACGCTATGAAGCTGGCACTGCATTAGCCTACGATATAACCGCAGTTGACAGCGCCCAACGTGCCAGGGTCAGACTGAGAATTAAAAAATTTGTGGGCGGCGGCTTCGCCGGTCAGGTCTATCAGGTCGAGATTATGCAGATTGATTCGGCCAGCGGACCCATCGAAGGCCTCCGGGTGGGAGGCGTGTACGCGATGAAGATCCTGATCCCGCCGAGCAATTTTTCTTTGCTGTTTCGCAACCTGCTTTACTGGATCGGCTTTCAGGGACCATTTCAGCTCCAGGTAAATCCTAGCGCCGCCCGTGCCGGTGCGCTGTGGCAAAAATTCATTCGCCGCGCGGCCAAGATTCAGTTTGGTGCCGAGAGCGCTGTTGCGGACATTCATGCCACTTTTGTGGATGATACCCTGGGCAGTTGCGGCGAGTTGAGCGAATGGATAGCGGGCCGCACCTGGCGCCTGGAAGTAGATGATCACCTGGACGAGCTCAAACACTGGTTTAAAGGAAAAAATGCGGATCCCCAAAAACTGGGATCTCCGGAATATCGCGCCAAATTCGTATTCATGCGCGAGTTCGTCGCGCTTTTGCACCAGATGGGCGCCCATGAGTTTGCCAGGCAGTATGAGTGGTCGACCTGGAAAAGCCAACCGAACTGCCTCAAACGCAACGGTACAACTGATTCTTTCTCAAACGGCTTGACAGCCGTTGATTTTCGCGCCGGGCTGGCCCTTTTGCCCTTTTTGCCCATGAGCCCGGGAGATTTCAAGCTGATTGCCACCGGACTGCTGCGCGGCAGCCTGGTACAGTTCGATCGCGGCAACATCAAAAAGCTTAAGCGGTATACAGCGGCTCATAAAGAAAATTTCGCCGGAATGGAACGGATGCTGGAAGAACTGGAAGGGGCGGAAAAGATATATCGGAATTCCGTACCGGATATCACCCACAACCACGTTCGCCTGCTTTACAGTCCGACCTTATGGTCGACCCTGCTGAAAAGCGCGATTACCGGTTGGCGGGTCAAAGACCTTATCGATCGGCGATGCCGTGATCAATTGCAGAAAAATACCCTTCTAACATTATTGTTTGGTTTCCTCGGTCTGATCCCTCTGGCCGGCCGTTTTTTCAGGCGTATCTGGGGGCAACCGTTTTGGCGTGCCCACTACCGGATGATACTGACCAGCGCCGATTATCTGCGCCGGGCCGCCCGGGCCAAATTTATCGAGAGGATCATGAGCTGGCATCGCGCCGGCCGCCTGTCCAACCTGCGGGCACCGCTTCTCTCCAGACAAATCTGGCGTTGCACCTATCATTGGCCGCTGTCCCTTCTGCCGGCTGGAATTCACAAACTGCTGACCGACCGGCAATTTGCCAGAGAGCGCCTCGATTACTATTTAGTGCGGCCGGTGCGCCTGTATTTCAACAACGAACTGCGCGAGCAGTGGCTTCGTGATATGGTGGCGGAAGGTCGGGAAAAGCACCTCTTAAACGACGCGGATGCCGGCGTTATCCTGTCTCAAATCGATGAACCCTATATCCAGAAATATCTGAAAAGCCTGGCGGTACACGTGTGCACCCTGCCCGTAACCCAGGTGGTCTCGGTTATCGCGGCCATCATCTATGTCCTGGCAAACCCGGACATGCCCCGGGCCCAGGCTTACGCCATCGGGGTGGGAATCATCGCCCTGTTTCAAGTGGTGCCCATCTCCCCCGGCTCACTGGTACGCGGCCTGTATGTCCTGTATCTGGTCATCAAAGAAAGAAATTTCAAAGATTATAATATCGCCGTATTTCTGGGATTTTTTAAGTACATCGGCTATCTGGCCTTTCCCATTCAGATGACCTATCGCTACCCGGCGTTGGCCAGGTTTATGGCCGGGCACTGGGCCACCGAAGCGGTTCACGTGGTTCCGGTATTTGGGGAAAGAGGTGCGTTGCTGGAGCACAAAATATTTAATCTGTTTTACAATTGGCCCCTGACCATTCGCCGCCGCATGCGCAAACGAAGTGAAAGGCGAGCGGCCATGCCGCCGCGTTACTGGCATATCGTTTTGTGTGCAGTGTTCGCAACTGGAATTTTTGCCATTAGCGATATGATGTATTTAGATAAATTCGGTTATCTGCCGAATTTGAAGGTCATTTGGGGATTGGCTGCGATTGTGCCGCTGGTGATCGGACTGGTTGCAACGCTGGGTGCCGGCGGAGCCCCTCTTTGGAAGCGAATTGCCGGCGCGGCCCTGTGCGGTTTGGCCGTTGGACTCCTCAGTCCGGTTCTCTCGGGGTTGTGGGGTGCCCATGCGCCGATCGGGGTCTACGCCATGGCTATTGCGGGCATATGGCGTGCCTTTGTCTTCACCATAATCGCTGTGCTGGGCGTATTATTTACTGAAATAAAGATGCCAGAACCCGATGAAAGGACGATTGACTAAAACGAACCCCTGCAGCGAATGGTCAAAAGAAGACCTTTCAGGTGAAGATTTCAGGACTGCTCCAACACAATGGTTAATTCCGACGTAAGCTATCTACAAAACACCCCATACTAAACACTTGCTGAATTCGGTTCTCTCGAATTCAGCAATTTTCGTTGTTTTCGTTTTTTTGCAGGGCATCGATGATTTGGGGCAGATACGTATCCGCGTGGCTGGATTCAAATCGGGTGGATGCCGCACCGCGATGCCCTCCCCCGCCAAAATCAGCCAGCAGCAGGCCGGCGTTTACATTACAGCGGCGATTAAAGATGCTGTGCCCGATATTGACCGCCGTCATCCCTTTGTCTTTTTTTTCATAGCGAATCCTCAAATTGACAAAGGAGTCGGGAAATAATGAATAAACCAGGAAACGATTGCCGGCAGGAATATCCTTCAGATTGCGAAAATCTGTAATCGAGACGTGCTTTTCAAGCCGCGTATTCTTCTTTAAATAGATGGCATATTGATCATTTTGTTCAATCGCCCGACGGCAACGCTCCTTTACGTCGGGAACATCAAGGACGTGCTGAATATCGTAATGGCGCAGAAGATCAACCAGCCTATTCCAATAGGGCTCATCGGGTTCACCGCCGTTCACCACAGTCATCGAAAGCATGACATAATCATGCTTTTCGGGATGAAGAACTTCATCTTCTGAAAGATCGGCGGCATCAATTTTATCAGTGGCGCTTACCAGCGCTTCATAATCGCTTTTGAACCGGTCTTTGTAATGATTAAAAATAATGCCTGCCGCCGATGGGGCAATTTTGAACACTCCGTTAAAGGATCGGTATATCCGGTTGGTGTAATGGTGGTCAAACCAGAACGAACAGCGATCATCATAGGGAAGATTGGCAATAATATCACCTTTCCGGATGTCAACCATGCCACCTTGCATTGCATTGGGCTCGACCCACTTCACGGGCTCCATGATATCCATGGCTTCGTAAAGCAAGACAGCGCAAACAATGCCGTCAAAATCGGGTCTGGTAACAATCCGCATGAAAAATGACTCCTGCGTCATCGACAATTTAAAACTAAATCAAGAATTGCACGATTTAATCACCTAAGTCGTTGTTATTTGGAGCATTGGAGTATTGGAGTATTGGAAAAGGCAGCTGCGGGACTCCGCATCTTCAGAGGTTTCTTTCCATCACTCCAGTACTCCATTACCCCAACATCCAACTGATGATTATTGCCGTTTAGATTCAACAAATTAAAAAATGAACGCTGTGGGGCCAAAAACCTATTGATGTTTTCAAATCATTGGCATATCTAGCCGACTGTAGTCCTTCATATTATCAACAGCTCATATTTTCAAGGAGGAAACCATCATGGCACTGTACCTGGTTCAACACGGTCAAAGCCTGCCGAAAGATGTTGATCCCGATCAGGGTCTCTCCGAAGAAGGAGTCCCTGAAACCGAGCGTATCGCCGGCGTTGCCAAAAACTATCATGTCAATGTCGGTCAAATTTGTCACAGCGCCAAAAACCGAGCACGAAAAACGGCTGAAATTTTTGCAGCGGCCCTCAATCCCCCCGAAGGTGTTCTAGAAGTACAGGGATTAAAACCGATGGATGATGTGGCCGCCTTTGCTGCCAGCATTAAATCTGACACCAACACCATGTTGGTTGGCCATCTGCCGTTTATGGAACGTATGACCTCCTATCTTATCACCGGGTCCACTGAAAAACCGATATTTAAATTTCAAAACAGCGGCATTGTGTGTCTGGACCTGAATCCGGAAACCAAATCCTGGGAAATCATCTGGACCCTGATGCCCAATATTGGATAAACCAATGTACGGGCACTATGTGTCTTAAAGGGTTATACCAGAATTTCTGCTAAAACCGATTTTATCGTTATTTGTTATTCGTTATTGGTTCATCGTAAGACGGGTTAACTAATGAGAATGATCAATCAGACACCACGAATAACAAATAACCATTAACAAATAACTAAAACAGGTCCATCATTGTGTTATCGGCATATTGGAGAAAAAGATGAATTTTGAGTGCATTATTTATGAAAAAAGCCAGGGGATTGCGACGATAAAATTAAACCGGCCCAAGGTGTTGAATGCCATGAACAAGCAACTGTGGCTTGATTTTCAGGCGGCACTGGAAGATGCCGCCGGGGATGCCGACATTAAGGTGCTGGTGGTCACCGGCGAGGGAAGAGCCTTTTCCACCGGGGCGGATCTAAAAGAGTCCAAGAACCGGACCCTGGAAGCATACCGGGAGTATCTGGAAGAGCTTCAGGAAGCTTCCCGCAAGATTATTCGTTTTGAAAAGCCGACCATTGCAGCCGTCAACGGGTATGCCATCGGTTCCGGCTATGAACTGGCGCTGGCCTGTGACATCCGGATTGCGGCTGAAGACGCCCAGATCGGATCACCGGAAGCCAAGGTAACCTCCTCTGTCACCGGGGGAGCATTTCGGTTGGTTCAGGACCTAATCGGTCCCGGCAAAGCCAAGGAACTGCTTTTTACCGGTGAGTATATCGACGGCAAAGAGGCCCAACAAATTGGCCTGGTAAACAAAGCGGTCCCCCTGGGGCAACTTGAAACCGAAGTTAATGCCATGGCCCAAAAGATTGCGGCCAATTCCGCCATTTCGCTTAAAATGATCAAAAAGGGACTGCTCATGGCCCGGGGTGAGGTCAGTCTCGATGCCCTGATGGATTTTGAAATCGAAGCCTGTCTGACCTGCGTATCAACGAAAGAACGCCAGGAATCGTTAAAGGATTTCGAAGAACGGAAGAAAAAATAGTGGCGCGCAACCCGGAACCAGAACCAAAGACCGGCAGCAATAGAAGAAAATAGAGATTGACTGTCTATATTTTCCAAGAATGAGGTGAACAGAACCATGTCATTAGAGAGCATCCTAAACGCCGAATCTGTTGCGATCGTGGGAGCATCCAAGAATGAAACCAAGCGCGGCTATCAGACGATCCGGACCCTGGTGGATGAAAAATACGAAGGCAACATCTATCCGGTAAACCCCAAAGAAAAAAGTATAATGGGGTTTAAATGTTACAAAAATGTATCCGACATCAAAGGATCGGTGGATGTGGCGCTGGTGTGCACCCCGGCGCGCTCCCTGCCCGCCGTGCTGGAAGACTGCGGCCAGAAAAGGGTTAAAGGAGCCGTCATACTGGCCGGGGGATTCGGGGAAATCGGCGATGATGGCCGCAAGCTTGAAAACGAGATGGTAGCCGTTGCCAATAAACACAACATCCGATTGATCGGTCCCAACACATCCGGCATGCTCAATCTGCACGACAGCCTAAACCTGGTAGGTCTGAAGGATACGCCCAAGGGGGACATTGCCCTGCTGACCCAGAGCGGTAATATGGCGCTCACCTTGATCACCGAAGCGAAAATCAAAAGTCGCAAAGGCTTCTCTTATTATGTCGGTGTAGGTAACGAAGCGGATATCAAATTTCATGAATACCTCGAGTTCTTCCGCCAGGACCCGAAGACAAAAGCCATTTTAATGTACGTGGAGGGTTTGCGCAACGGGCGTGAATTTGTCCAGCAGGCGCAAAAGACGACTTTGGAAAAGCCGATTATTCTGCTTAAAAGCGGCCGGTCATCCACCGGCAAAAAATCGGCGGGATCGCACACCGGCGCTTTAGCCGGGATATCGGAGGTAGCCAAAGGGGCATTCCAGCTTGCTGGCATCATCGTCATTGAAAACTCCGATGAGCTCTTTCCCGCTGCCGAAACCTTATCCAGCTTGCCGCCGATAAAAAACAACAAAATCGCCATCCTGGCCGACGGCGGCGGGCACGCCACCATCGCCGCCGATATCCTGACCGATCTGGGTGTTGAAATTCCCGAGTTAAACGCCAAAACCCAGGCCAATCTAAGAAAGATACTGCCGGCGGCGGCCTCGGTTCCCAATCCGGTGGATGTGGCCGGCGGCACCGATGCAGACCCGTCGGTCTTCGCCGATTGCGCTGACATCATCTTAAAGGATCCCAATGTCGGGGGCCTGATGGTTGTCGGTCTTTTCGGCGGCTACGGCATCCGGTTTGCCGAAAGCCTGTCGTTGATGGAAGAAGATGCCGCTCACCGCATGGGCAAAATGGTCAAAAAGAGGCATAAACCCATCGTTTTGCACAGCCTGTATAATTCCGAAAGGCCCCATGCGCTTGAGTTGCTGCGGTACTACAACATCCCGGTATACGATTCCCTGGATATCTCGGCAAAATGCATCAGCGTGCTGGCCGAATATGGGAACTATCTCAATAGCTACCGTCCCAAACACAATTTTGACCTGAATTGGGGCGCAAATGCCAGGCCCGAAGGTCAAAAGATTATTGATGCCGCCCGCCATGATGGCCGCCGCGCACTTCTCGAGCATGAGGCCAAAGAGCTCTTCGCCATCCACGGTGCCCCGGTCACCGGCGACCGGTTGGTCCAAACCCCGGATGAGGCAGTTGAATTCGCCCAGAGCTTGGAGAAAACTGTGGTGCTGAAAATTGTGTCTCCCGATATTCTGCACAAAAGCGATGCGGGCGGTGTGCGGGTCAACCTGAAGACGGAAAAAGACATCCGCAGCGCTTTCAAAGAGATTACCGCTAACGCGCATCAATATCAAAAAAACGCTGACATAAGAGGCATACTGGTTTCTCCCATGGCCAACAAGGGCGTGGAGGTAATTATCGGAACCAAATACGACGATCAGTTCGGGCCGGTTATTATGTATGGTCTGGGCGGTATCATGGTGGAAATCATTAAAGACGTGTCTTTTCGGGTGCTGCCCATCACCCGATCGGCAGCCAAACGGATGATCGAACAGACCAAATCATTTCCGATTCTAGACGGTGCCAGGGGCAACCCCAAACTGGACCAGCAGGCCATCCGGAAATTATTGATGCTGTGTTCTGAAATCGTCGAGGCCTACCCCGATATCGAGGAGATGGATCTGAACCCGGTCATCGTCCATGAAAAAGGTATCAGTATTGTGGACGCGCGGGTGATCCTGAAACAAAAGACAGGGGACCCGTCTTCGTTCTGATCAAGCAGGAGTTCGACGCGCAAGGCAGATGAAAGCGGCAGGACAGCAGAGATCAGCGAGCAGGTCTTGGTCCCGCTGATGCACATTCGTGTCAACTAACAATCTGCAGGTGCTGGTGGTTTCGCGGGCGCGGCTTCCAGCCGCGATTTATATCCTCGGTTTAACAATCTCGCGGCTGGAAGCCGCGCCCACAATCCATAAATTATTTTGAATTGATAATGATTGTTTTTTCAGCCTGGGCGCTTGGCACTGCATCTAGAAACCATGTTCCTTATGGAGCAGGCCCTGTGCCTTGAGCCTTGCACCGTTTTTGCAAAAGGAGGACCTCCCGATGAAAAAAATTGTTGCAACCGACCGAGCGCCTGCGGCAATTGGCCCCTATTCCCAGGCCATTCAGTTCAGCGGCTTGCTTTTTGTATCCGGACAGATCGCCATCGATCCCCAGACCGGTGAATTTGTCGAGGGGGGTATCGAAGCGCAAGCCGAGCAGGTGTTGAAAAATCTGAAAGCCATCATCGAAGGGGCCGGCATGGCCTTAAAAGACGTTTTAAAATGTTCATGTTTTATCAAGAACATGGATGACTTTGTTGCCTTCAATGGGGTCTATGAAAATTATTTTGGTGAGAATCCGCCTGCCAGGGAGACGGTCGAGGTCGCGAGGCTTCCCAAAGATGCACTGGTGGAGGTGTCGGCTATCTGCGGTGTTGAATAGGCGCAAGAGCAACAGCCCTTTCGGGCCCATCCGGTTTTGGAGACGACTTCTCTCAAAACCGAAATCGACCACCGGTTGACAAGGCCTTGAATGATAGCCAGACATCCGATTAATAGTATGCCCGTGCACTTAATTGATTGAAGGGGTAAAGCAGCTATATGTATCTTGAGCACTATAATCTCAGGTTAAAGCCATTTGAGGAGAGCCCGGATCCTAAATTTTTTTGGCTCGGCGAAAAGTACAAGGAGGGGCTTGCCTGCCTGAGATACGGCATCCTTGAAAATAAAGCTTTCCTGTTACTCAATGGTGACATTGGAACCGGGAAGACTTCGCTGATCAATTATTTTCTGTCTGAACATCAGATGGATGCCATCGTGGCCACCATTCCGGATCCTGATCTCAGCAGCCTTGATTTTTTCAAACTGATTGCCAAACAATTCAACATCAATATTGAATTTGATACCAAGGGCGATTTTCTCAACCAGTTTGAGCCCTTTTTATACAACACCTTTTCAGAACACAAAAAGGCCGTATTGATAATCGATGAGGCCCAGAGACTGAACCAGGAGCTTCTGGAACAAATACGGCTGTTATCGAACATTGAAAAAAAAGATGTGAAGCTTATCAACATCTTTTTCGTGGGGCAGAATGAGGTTATCGACATCATCAAGGATGAACAGAACAAGGCCTTACGCCAGAGACTGACAGTGCATTATACGATCGCGCCCCTGACGGAACCCGAAACGCACCAATACATCCAGTACCGCCTCAGGGTGGCGGGATCGGAGACAGCGATTTTCGACGCTGAAGCCGTTCATGAGGTTTTTTCGTTTTCCAAGGGTTATCCCCGCTTGATCAACATTATCTGCGATCGGTCCCTTTTGACCGGCTATATATCAGAAACCGCCAAGATCACCGGGCCGATGGTCAAACAATGCGCCGACGACCTCAAAATCCTTGTTGAATAGGGCGCGGCCTACCTTCAGCACGACAGCAAGAATTTCGACCCCTAGCGCGAATACCAGGAATGAAACCTTCCCCCCCCAGCCGGCCGTCAGCTGGGGTTTGACTTGCTCTATCCGTTCGCTGTGGTCTGGTCTCCGATGTCGGCTTGGCCCTCCTTGGCACTGAACAGGCGGATGATATCTTTATTAATCAGATACAGGGCCGGCACGTAGAGCAACGTTAAGACGGTGGCCACCATCAGCCCGAAACAAAGGCTGACGGCCATAGGGACAAGGAATTGGGCCTGAAAACTGCGCTCCAGAAGCAGAGGGAAAAGACCGGCCACCGTGGTGACCGATGTCAGCAACACCGGCCGGAACCTGGCACGGCCCGATTCGATCACGGCCTTTTCGACTTCCATGCCGTCGCGCACGGCCCGGTTGATAAAGTCGATCAGGATCAGGGAATCGTTGACCACAATCCCGGATAGCGCCACAATTCCGAAAATACTGACAATCGTAAATTCCATACCCAGGACAAGATGGCCCATGACAGCGCCGATCAGGCCGAACGGAATGGCCATCATGATAATCAGCGGCTGGGAGTAGGACCGAAACTGGCTAGCCAGTAAAAGGAAAATACCCATCAACGCCAAAAAGTAGCCGCTTTTGATGCTATCCAGTGATTCCCGGGTTCTCTTCTCCTGTCCTTCCAGGGCATAGGTCAGCCCCGGATAGCGCTCCACCAGACCAGGCAGAAAATTAGCCTTCAGATCGGCAACGATGACGCTGGCATTGGCGACGGTCTCGTCGATATCCGAAAGCACGGAGATGGTCCGTTTGCGATCGACGCGGTTGACAACCGAATAGGATCTGCCCGGAGTGATATCAGCCACTTCATCAATGGGGATCTCCTGACCGTCCAGGGTGCGGATGCGCATATCTTCAATCCCTGCGATACTGCGACGTTCTAAGTCTGAATAGCGCACCATGACCTTGACATCGTCCCGGCCCCGTTGAATGCGAAGCGCTTCATCCCCATAAAACGCTTGTCGAACCTGTCGCGCCAGATCCCGCATCGTGATCCCGATGGAGCGGGCACCGTCCTTGATGCGGATTTTTTTCTCCTGTTTGCCGGGTTTAAAATTATCGGTGATGTCAAACGTGCCGGGATACGTCGCAATTTCTGATTTTAATTCGTCGGCGGCCTGCTCGAGCTGGTCAAAATCATGACCTCTGAGCTGGATCTCGATGGGGTTGCCCGCCGGCCCCCCTTCCAGGGTGGCAAACTGCAGCCTTTCCACGCCGGGTATTTCACCGATCAGCTGGCGCCATTTCGCGAGAACAGCGTGGGTGGATAGCTGGGTGCGCTTTTCAGAAGAGGCAAGCTCCAGCCAAACCTGCCCGACATGGCCGCCGAATTCAGGCGGCTTCCAATCCCGCCGGGGGATCGCCCCGACGATGGCAAATGCGTTGATGACCAGCCTGCCGTTTTTCTCGGTAAATTCCGGATAAACGGAGTTGAGCCGGAAGGACGCTTTCTCAAGATGGGTGATTGTCTCTTCGGTTAACTCGAAGGGCGTTCCGAGGGGATAGACGACTTCAGCCACGATCCAGTCGCTCTCGCCCTTGGGGAAAAATACGAAGGCCACGTATCCCCCGGCGATAATGCCCAGGCTGATAATCAGCACCCCGATGCCGATCGACATGGTGAAATACTTGTTTTTGACCACGTATTTTATGGCCGGTGTATAAATCCGTTCGATCACAAATTGAAGTCCCTGCTCAATCTTGCCCCGGAGCTGCTCGTGCCAGGAGGTAATTTTGCGATTCTTTTTCTCGGTTTGGAACAGGGCGTGATGCAAATGGGTCGGCAGTATAATCAGCGCCTCGCCCAGGGATACGATCAAAATGATGATGACGGCCATGGGCATCACTGCTATGAATTTACCCATGATCCCAGCGATGAACAACAACGGGGCGAAGGCGACAATGGTGGTGCTGACCGCCATGACCACCGGACCGCCCACTTCTTTTAAGCCGTCAACGACCGCTGACCCGGGGGATTTGCCCCGGCGATAATGTGAATACACATTCTCACCCACAATAATGGCGTCATCCACCAGGATTCCCAGCGTCATGATAAAGGCAAAAAGGGAAATCATGTTGATGGTCTGATCAAATCCGCTCAGTACCACAAAGGCCGCCATGAATGATATCGGTATCCCGATGGCGACCCAAAAAGCCAGGCGCAGATTTAAAAACAGGGCAAGGGCGATGAATACCAGGATGATGCCCTGCAGGCCGTTGCGCAGCATTAAGTCAATGCGATCCTGAACCATGGTGGAGATATCACCCCAGACGGCAACCCCAAGATCTTCGGGGATCTTGGTTTTATGGGTCTCGACATAATTACGGGCAATCGTGGCAATTTCAATAATATCCTGCTCACTGGTTCGGCTCACCTGGACGATGGCGGCCTGTTTGCCGTTAAATCGCGTTTTGAGATCCAGATCCTCAAACCCATCGATTACCTTGGCCACTTGCCCCAACCTGACGACGGTCCCCTCATCCAGCGTAATCAGGGGCAGCTCCTCAAACTCCTGTCCGGTGTAAAGCTGCCCTTTGGCCCGGATCAAAATTTCTCCCTGGGCGGTTTTTATTTTACCCCCCGGCAGATCGATGCTGCCCGTTCTGGCGGCATTGACGACCTGATCAAAGGAGATGCCATAACGACGCAGATCTTCTTCGGATACCTCTATGGCGATTTCATGGTCACGGACGCCGACGAGATCGATCTGGGTGATTGAATCGGGTTGCTTAAATTGAAAGGGTTTGAAAACGGATGCAACGAGGCTCTGGAAACCACCGTCCTTTTTCTCGGATACGAATTTGGCATCCAGCAGATCGTCACGGATGCCTTCGGCAAGCTGCCGCAAACGGGCTTCGGAAACTTCGCCAAAAATGGCCACTGAGATGGTCGGATCCTGGTTGATAATCTCCATGACGATGGGCTCTTCAGCCTCGTCAGGAAACGTATCGATGCGGTCCACTTCCGCTTTGATCTCATCTAGAATTTTCTGCGTATCCGCCCCGGTCTCCAGCTCGGCCAGAACTTCACCGTTTCCTTCCCGGGCCGTTGAGATAATGCGTTCGATGCCTTCGATGCTCTCGATGCGTTCCTCAATCTTGATGCAGATCCCCTCTTCCACCTCTTCCGGACTCGACCCGGGGTAGATAACCGAAACCACGATCATGTCCAGGGAAAACTGGGGAAACATTTCCCGGCGCATATTCATCACCGTAAAAATCCCGGCCAGGATGATAAACACCATGATCAGATTTACGCTGACGTTGTTTTTTATGGACCACTTGCCGAGTTTTTCCATGAAGCCGTTATTGGTTATTTGTTATTGGTTATTGGTAGAACTGTTTGACTGACGATTCAGATATTTTATATAGCCGTTTAAAAGTATAAGAGCCTTGGAAATCAAATCTCTGCCCTTTTGGAAATCTTCCCGATGAATGTAATTTTCATCGATTGATGTGATTAGATCATCGAGCAGCTCAAACAGGGAACCGCGACCAATGCGGCAAAATTGTGCATTCTCTTTATAGTGAAACCGGCCGAAACCCTCTGCGATGTTTTCGGTGGTGGAGCGAGCGGCTCTTTTCATATTATCGGCAAGCGAATATTTCTCTTCGCTGGGGTAATTTTTCACAAGCCTGTAAATGAAAATTCTAACCTCACGGCATGCTTGCCAGCATTTCAAATCTTCAAAGGTTTTAAAAGAATCTTCATCCATTCTATTTTATAAGTTAATTCGTTTAATTTGCTTATGTCCATCAAACTGATGTCCGATTATCCTTTCTAATAACGAATAACAAATAACAATTAACTGCCGTCAGGCTTAAGCCGGACGATTTGTCCGTCAACTGGCGACGACAGGGGGGATGTTACGATCAGATCGCCCTCGGACAGACCCTCTCCGACAATGACTGTATCTTTATAGCCCCGCAGGATTTCAACCTGTTTGGATTTCAGGGTTTCCGCCGCAACGGTGTAGACCACATCGCCCGGATAAATCAGGTACCGGGGCAGCACAAATACATTTTCGACCTTTTTGCCCTTGATGCGGACGGTGACGAACAGCCCCGGTCTTAGACGAAACGGCTCTCCTTCCTGGCTTGAACGCGAGGTATCATCAACTTCAACCACCATCGGCAAGGTACGGGTTCGTTGGTCCATCATGGCCTTTATGCGGGCAACGCGCCCCTCCCAGATGGTATTGCGGCCGCCGTTCTTAAAGACGACATCCGCTGAAATCGGCCGATCCTGGCCCAGATCCTCTGGAAACCATTTGAGATCTCTGGCCGGAATTCGAACCTCGATATCCAGCTCACCGGCACTGTAAATGCGGCCCAGCTCCTGCCCGATGTTAACGTGCTGGCCCACTTCAACGAATTTTTCGAGAACCCAGCCATCGAAGGGCGCCACAATGCTGGATCGCTCAAGATCCAAGGCGGCCTCCTGATACATAACCCTGGCCATATCGCGTGCCGCGATGAGCTGCTCTTTCTGGGGGCCGATCAGGGCCATCTGGTTGTTCAGGGCCTGGAGACGCTCCTGGCTTGCCAGATAGGCCTGTTCGCTTTTATCCAGCTGGGATTGGGCGATGACTTTTCGATCAACGAGCGCCTTGAGGCGCAAATAGTCATTTTCCGCCAGTTTAACATCGGAGTTGGCGATTTTTATGCGGGCTTCAAGATTGACGACTTCCTGTTGCAGGCGCTTCAGTTCGGCTTCGGCCTGCTGGATCTGAACTTTGCCCCGTTCAACCGCCAGGCTGTAACTCCTGGGATCAATCTGTATCAACCGGGTCTGTTTTTCGACAAAACGGCCCTCCTTAAACGCCGGATCGAATGCAACAATCTGTCCTCGAACCTGGGCGACCAGTTTAAGCGCCTCCCGCGGCGCAACGGTACCAAAAGCCTCCACCACCATTTGGACATTTTCGGCCTGGGCCGGTAAAACCTCAACTAAAAGCCCCTTGTCAACCGGTACCTGACGCTCGGCCTTGGGCCGCATAATGACCAGCACAATCGCAATCATCAGCGCGACAGACAAGACGGCGAAAACCCGGATGGTTTTAAACAACCCGCCTTTTTTCATGGGAGAATGCCCCTATCGAATGCTATGATGCCCCCTGTCAGAAGCCGAGGAGATCAACCCCACAAGGATGAATGACAATCAAGTTTATATCTATTTTAAAATATTTTAAAAATTAAAATATTTTAAAAATTAATTATAAAGTCTTCGGCCATGATTTTCAAGTTCTTTTTGACAATTATCCGATAATCACCGTCTGGGCGATCCAAACCGCCAACAAAAAGCCGTCTGCTCCGAATGGCAGCAGACGGCTGATGGTGTCAAAAAGCTGGGCGGCTTTTAAATCACTTGCCTTCTTGGATTTTCTCCGTCAAGACGGGAACAAAATCCAGTAAGTCATCCACCACACCAACGTCTGCTACCTGAAAGATGGGTGCTTTGGGATTCTTGTTGACGGCGACAATAAAGGGATTGCCCTTGAGGCCACCCAAGTGCTGAAAGGATCCACTGATCCCCAGAGCAAGGTAAACTTTGGGCTTGACCGTTTGGCCGGAAGTCCCTACCTGACGCGATTTTTCCAGCCATTTGGCGTCCACAATGGGTCGCGAGCACGACACCACGGCACCGATGGCCTCCGCAAGTTCTTCGGCTATTTCGATGTTATCCTGATCCTCGATGCCCCTGCCGACGGAAACCAGCACATCCTCTTTGGTAATGTCAACATCACCGACTTCGGCCTGAACGATTTCCAAAAAGCGCCGGCCGACTGCCAGATCTCCGGCTTCAGCGGATTTATCGACCACCTGGCCGCCGGCGGAACCGGATTCATCCGGCTGAAAGGCACCCGGCCGGATATTAATGACCGCTCCGGCGGAAATGTCACAACTGACATGGGTACTGACCTGTCCGCTGTATTCCTGGCGGATAACCTTAAGGGTGTCTCCGTCCAGACCATCAAAATCTACGACGTCGGGTACAAACACGGAATCCAATTTGATCGACAGGCCCGGTGCAAGATCCATCCCAAATGTATCGTGCCCGCAAAAGACGACCGCATCCTGGGGCAGAAGGTTGACCAGCAGTTTGCGAATCGCCTCGGCATTGGGATAGGCCAGGGCCTCGTTGTCTATTTTCCAAATCTCCCGATACCAGGCCGTCATTTCATTGCAGACCGCATCAAGGTCGGCCCCGGAACCGGTGACAACGGCCGTGACAGGCGCATCCGGAAAAAATTTTCCGGCCGCCTTTACCAGCTCAGCAGCGGTATCATCGGCCTTGCCTACTTTATGAGTAATATATGCAAAAATCTGTCCGGCCATTATTTGATCCCTCCTTTGGCTTTTAAGATTTCAATCAGTTTGTCGGCCACCTCGTCCGAGCTGCCTTCAAGTATCTCCGCACCTTCACCGAGTTCGGGCACGAAGTAATCCAGCCGCTTGGCCCGGGCGCCGCTCTCGCCGATTGACTCAGCCCCGACACCCAGATCAGATGCTCCCCAAACGGGTATATCCACCGATGCGACTTTACGGATTCCTCGAATACCCACATAACGCGGTTCGTTGATTCCGGTCTGAATCGACAGGACGCACGGCAAATCAATCTCACTCATCTCCTGGTTACCGCCCTCGATTTCCCGGCCCACTTTTAGCTTTTTGTCGTCCAAAACTTCGATGGCATTGACAACGGAGGCAAAAGGCACATCCAGCATCGCTGCCAGCATGCCCCCCACCTGCCCGGCACCGTCATCAGCCTGGGCGCCGGTGAGGATCAGGTCATAGTTGCCTTTTTCTACGGCGGCTTTTAGCAGGCTGGCAATGCCTTTGCCGTCTGAGCCTTCAAAGGCATCATCGGACAACAAGATCCCGTTGTTGGCACCCATGGCCATTTCCCTTCTGACCACCTCTTCGGCATCCTCATCGCCGACGGAAATGACGGTCACCGAACCACCGACGTTGTCGACGATTTGGATGGCCTCCTCTACCGCATAGTTGTCCCATTCATTAACCGAGTATACGAGATCATCCCTTTCAATATCACTGCCGTCGCCGGCGACTTCGATCTCATTCTCGGCGGTATCGGGAACCCTTTTTACGCAAACCAGAATTTCCATACCTTTCCCCCTTATTTAATTTAAAAAGTTAGCAAATTAATTATCAATTATAGTTTCCGATTTCAAATATACAAAAATTCAAATAACAAATAATATCCAATGACCAAAATCACAAATTCAAAACACGACAAGAATGCGACATCAGACTGTCCAGTGACTTTGTTTCGGTCATTGGAATTTGAAATTTTGGATTTGCTTGATATTTGGTGCTTGGATTTTGGGTTTTCCTCATATGGCGCCTAAAACTATTCGTGAAAATTAGATCATGTTTCTGTGACAATCTGCCCTGCAATGAGCTCACACAGATCGATGGCCTCCATCTCTCCTTCCAGCCCAGCCACTTTGATGGCATCCTCGATGTTGACCATACAGAAAGGACAGGCCGTCACGATGACGCTGGCCCCGGCTTCTTTAGCCATTTTGACTCTGAGAACCCCCATGCGCTGCTCCTCTTCGGGTTCATAGAATAGCATCAGTCCACCGCCGCCGCAGCAAAAGGAGCGGTCGCCGCAATTGCCTTCCATTTCAATTCTGTTCAGGTTGGGAATGGCATCGAGGGCCGCCCGGGGGTCTTCATAAACACTGTTGTGCCGACCAAGATAGCACGGGTCATGGTAAACATACACCTTATCGGTCTCTTCCAGCGGTTTCAAACGCAAAGTGCCCGCGTTCACATTTTTGACGATTGTTTGACTGATATGCTCCACCGGCGGCAGACCGGTGTAGTCTTTTGTCAGGGCGTTAAAGGCGTGCGGGTCGGCCGTAACAATATTCTCAACACCGGAGTTGACAATAGCATCTGTGTTTTGGTCTTTGAGGTCCTGAAACAGCATTTCTTCGCCGAATCTGCGCACCTCATGGCCGCTGTCCTTTTCCGCCTGGCCCAGGATGCCGAAATCGATTCCGGCGCCGCTCAGGATTTTTGCGGTCGAACGGGCGATTTTCTGCATCCGGTCATCAAAGCTGGATATGCTGTCAACAAAGTACAGGGTCGGGGCCGTGGTTTTTTTGTCAAGAATCTTGAGCGTGACGTCTTCGTCCAGTTCCTTGGTCCAGTCAGCGCGCTTGCGCTCCATCTTGCCCCATGGATTGCCGCGCTTTTCAAGCGCACCCATGGGTTTTTGAAGCGATTGGGGCACCATGCCTTCATCCACCATACCGCGTCTGAGGTCCACCATTTTGTCGATATATTCAATTCACAGCGGACATTCCTGTTCGCAGGCGCCGCAGGTGGTGCAGGACCATATTTCATCCTCACTATATATGTCGCCGATCAACGCTTTTGGCTCACCACCATTGCCGCCGAGCAGCGGATAGTGTTTAAAGGCGTAATCACGTCCCTTAATCGAAATGAACCGGGGCGACAGCGGCCGACCGACAGCATTGGCCGGACAGCGGTCGGAGCATCGCCCACAGTCGGCGCAGGTATAGAAATCCAGCATGTGTTTCCAAGTAAAATCTTCAAAAACCTTGACGCCAAAAGACTCCAGATCGTCCAGGCCTTCATCGTCAACGCCGTGGCGAACGGGTTTGACATTGCCCTTTTCCAGGCGCATAAAAAAGACATTGAAAAGGGAGGTTATCACATGGAAATGCTTGCCCATGGGTAAAAAGCAAAGAAAGAAGAAAAATACGATCTCATGGATAAAATAAGTCGCCGAATGCAAACTCTGCAGGGTTTGCAGAGAAGCTGCACTCAACAGATGCTTGAAAAGCCACACCAGGGTTAAAGGGGCTACCAAAGCTGCATGAAGGCCTTTTTGCAGTTCAGCCGCTATCAGACTGGCCTCAAAAAGGCTTTCGCTGATTACCAGCGTTGCAATAAGCCCCAGGACCAATAACGCCTCCCAGGTATGATCACGGCCGTACTGGGGCGGCACCGCATAGCGCGCCGGTTTAAAGATACCCCGCCGTACGGCGGCGATTGACACGGCAATCAACACCCAGGTGGCGGCATAGTCCTTTAAAACATTGTAAAAGTCGCCGAACCCGCCGCCGAACCCCGGCAACGTAAACCCATCAGCGAAGCCGATGAAAACAAGCTGGGTGGACCTGGCCCCGAGAATCAGAAATCCTGCAAACAGGAATATGTGCACCACCCCTGCCAGCATATAGCGCGGGTGGCGCCATTGGGCCAGCCAGATTTTTAACACCGATTGGATCCGCTCCCCGATTCGGTTAAAGCGGGGGTCCGGGGCAGCCTTTAAAAGCGGTGCCAGGCGCTTGAATATGATGTAAGCAAAGATTCCCACCCCTGCCAGGGGAATCAGGATGTAAATAATGTAGGCGGGGATGCCGAGAATCGTGCCGGAGGCCGGAGAAATCAACGCAGGTTGCATATTTTTTTGTCACGCTCCTTTAAGTTTTTGTAGTCATCCCAATCTGGGCCAAGGCGTTTCATTATCATGAATACCGCTATCAGACAAGGACTGTATTCAATTAAGGTTACTGGTTGTTGGCTGCTGGCTGCCGATATTGGTTGAAGGTTTGAGGTTAGAGGTTGGAGGCATACTCAGAATTTCAGCCCTTCAGCCTCAAGCCTCAAACCTCCAACCTCAAACGGCCTTTTGTCGCTATGACGAATTGATTCCCTTGATTTAGCTTCGTCACGAAGATGCGCCACTCCAACTATTTGCCGCCGAACGCATCTTCGTCTATATCAATTGCAGCGCTGTTGGTCGCCAGGATGGCATTCATTTTCCCCAGGGCCACCGGCAGGATACTGTGGGTAAAAAATTCGGCACTTTTTAACTGACCCTCATAAAATACAGCATCTTTCTTCTTGGCGCCGTTTTCCAGTTTCTGGGCGGCTATGGTGGCGCGCCAGAGAAGCTGCCAGGTCAGAACCACATCACCGGCGACTTCCATGAACGGATAGGCGTGGGCGAAGGCGGTCATGACCTTGGGTGACATGGCCGTTTGACCCAGATGCAGGGCCACTTCACCCAATTTGTTGAGCGCGGCCTCTAGTTTGCCGGCATAGCCTTCGGTTCTTGAATTGGCCCTGGCATCGGCGATGGTATTTTGGATTTCCACCATTAGATCCATGATCGGTTTACCCTTGTTCATGCCAAGCTTTCTGCCTAACAGGTCCATGGCCTGGATGCCGTTGGTGCCCTCGTAGATCGGGGTAATCCGGCAGTCCCTTAACAGCTGCTCCATTGGATACTCCTTGATATAGCCATATCCGCCGAATATTTGGACGCCCAGGTTGCAAACCTCCAGCGCCTTGTCGGATACGTAGCCCTTGGCCACCGGAATCAGCAGATCAATGATACCCTGGTATTTGGCTTTTTCCTCCTCGTCATCGGAAATTTCCCTTATGTCATCACAATGGCCGATATAGTACAAAAGGCTGCGCATTCCCTCGACATAGGTTTTCATGGTCAACAACATGCGCCGGACATCCGGATGCTGTATGATCGGAACCGATGGAGCGCTTTTATCCATCATGTTCAATAAATGCCTGCCCTGTATCCGCTGACGGGCATAGTTGACGGCATGCAGGTAGGATGCCGTTGCGCAGGCAAAGGCCTGGACGCCCACCAGCAATCGCGCTTCGTTCATCATCACGAACATGGCCCGCATGCCTTTGTTCTCCTCGCCCAGAAGCAGCCCCCGGCATTGGCCTTTGCTGCCGAGCGACATCGAGCAGGTAGCATTGCCATGGATGCCCATTTTCTCTTCCACACCGGTACAAACCACGTCGTTAGGCTCTCCCAGGCTGCCGTCGTCGTTGACCCAGATTTTGGGAACGATAAAAAGTGAAATGCCGCTGGTACCCTCGGGGGCCCCCTCGATTCGCGCCAAGACGGGATGAATGATGTTCTCCGCCAGATTGTGTTCACCCGAAGAAATAAAGATCTTGTTACCGGTGATTGAATAGGTGCCGTCATCATTTTTTACAGCGGCGGTCGTCAGCGCCCCCACATCAGAACCTGCTTCGGGTTCGGTCAGCAACATGGTACCGGTCCACTCGCCGCTGTACATTTTCTTTAAAAACAGGTTTTTTTGATCATCGGTGCCAAAGGTTTCCACCAGCTTGCCGGCGCCATGGGTTAAGCCGGCATACATCATAAACGCAAAGTTGGCCCCATTCATATAATCGCTGGCCGCCAGGGCCACGGCCCGCGGCATGCCCTGCCCGCCCCAATCCGGATCTTCGATCATGGCCAGCCATTCACCTTCCTTAAACAGCTCCCAGGCTTTGTGGAATGATTCCGGAACCGTTACCTGGCCGGCATCGAAAGGCGTGCCTTGGCGATCACCTTCCACCTGGGTCGGCAAAATCTCCTTGATCGCCAGATTGCGGGCTTCGGATATGATAAGATCGATGGTTTTCTTATTGAATTCGGCATAAATATCATGCGCGCTCAATTTCTCGACCTGCAACTGCTCGTGAAGGACAAAATCAACATCCCTTCGATCTGCAATTTGCTGTGCCATTTTTTTTCTCCTTTTTTATCTCTTTATGGTTCAACCACGGGGGCACCACGTCACAGAGACCCGGCCAAACCGCTGTCGGGGCCATTTTCTTTCAGAGGCTGCCGATTAATCGTCCATCCTGGTGTCTTCGTGTCTTGGTGGTCAAAATTTTGCCTTCCTTCTGGCGGTGATATTCTGCGCCTTTGTGTGGTGAACTTCTTTTAATCCATAGTTCCGATTCCTCTGATAAAAAGATCCACCAGAGGATCTGCCATGGTAACCAGATCGTAATGTTTATCCGAATGCAGCCAGGTGTTGATCACTTCGTCAACCGCTCCCAGGATAAATCGTTTGACCAAACTGACATAGAGATCCTTGCGTATGCTGCCTTCCTGTTGGCCGGTTTCAACAATTTCAGAGACGAGGTCCTGGTACATCTTGGCCATCTCCCTGATCTGCTCTTCCGCCAGTCGGCTGCTCTGATGGGTTTCAACCTGGTACACCACCGCCATGTTGCGATCCTGCTGGAATTCCATGAGGTGCCGTCGGATAAGGTTCCGCAGTTTGTCGAGGCTGTTGTCCGCCTGGTCGACGGCGGCGCGAAATCCATCAAAAACCTGCTTGGTCCGGTAATTGAAGAACTGTACCAGAATATCGTCTTTATTCTTGAAATAGAGATAGATGGTGCCGTCGGCCACGCCGGCCTCTCTGGCGATCTGGGCAACGGTCGACTGGTAAAAGCCCTGGCGGGCAAAGACTTTTATGGCTGCCTCCAGGATGAGATGATACTTATTATTTTTTTCTTTTCGGTTGATTGTGGACCTCCTGTCGCAGAAAACCCGATCTTTCTAAAATGAATGAATGCTCATTCATAATACAGGCTGACATGCTCCCTGTCAAGTCTTATTTGCACACAAAGGTGACGAATTTATTCATTCATTTATACAAATATTTTAGTATTTTATATTATATTTAGAGATATGTCCTAAAGAATTTACCCTTCATTTCAATAATACCAGGAAAATGAATGAATATTCATCTACAGGCAGGACCAAAAGACCGTTTGCCGGATGGGATTCCAACGGGTTGAAAAGCTGAGGAAAGGCGGTGGCGGTTAGTTTTTACCGGTAGCGAGTTGGTCGATATATTTTAGGATCTGAGATCCGATGGCGTTATTCGGATGCCTGACCATCATTTGTTCAGCCATTTGCCTGGCCTGAGCAAACTTGCGCCGTTTGAGGTAATAATCTGCCAGGGCGTAAAGAAAGTCCAGATTACCCGGATCTGCCCGAAGGGCTGTCTTCAGAGCTACTTCGGCTTCAGCATCACGCTTTAACTGCTGCAGCAGCAATCCGAGGTTATAGTGCACCCGGGGAGCCTCGGGCAGGCCGGCGGCGGCCTTTTGGAGGTAAAAAGCGGCCTCTACCAATTTCTGGTTTTCCGCCAACAGCAGGCCCAATGAATACTGTATCCGGTGCAAATCGTCATGGGCGGTCGCGACCTCGCGCAGCAGCGCTTCGGCCTCATCCTTGCGCCCCATTTGATTGTAAAGCATGGCCAGATTGACCTGGGCCGGGTAAAACCGGCCGTCGATCCGGGTAGCTGCCCGGAAATTCTCGATGGCTTTATCGGGTTGTTTGAGATTGACGAAGAGGTTGCCCAAATTGTATCTGCCAAAGGCAAAATCGGCGGAATATTCCATCGATTGTTGAAATTCGGCCAGGGCCTTCTGATAGACGTTTTCCTGCAGGTGGTCCAACTCGGGAGCGGCTATCTCAGACATTCGACGTGCGGCCTCCATGCGCACGGCCTTGACCGGATCGTAAAGCGCGGATGTGAGCAAGGTGATCTGCCTTTTCAAATCCGGGGCCTTCAAGTTGTCGACCGCTGTGCGCCTTATCAGGGCTTCAGGATCCATAAGCGCCCGTTCGTAGGCCGCTGTGCTCACAGATGCGGGATGGGCTCCCAGCAGTGATAACGCTGTCGCGCGCACGATCACCGGGTACAGGGGATCACCTGCCAGGCGAATCAGTCTGTCAGCGGCCTCCGGCAGGCGCTTACGACCGGCATCGATGATGGTGCCATAATGGGCCCGCTGCCCGGGACCGTACCATTTGGTCATATAGTCGCTGGACCATTGATCTGATTTGTCGACATGGCACCGGTTGCAGGCATTCGGTGCTCCGAGCCCCATACTGAGATCCGGTCGCGGTATCCGAAAACTATGATCGGGGCGATAGTCATTGACCATGTACATGCGTCCCGGCATATGGCACTGCACGCACTGGGCGCCGGTGCCGACCTCAAACAACACCTTTCCGTCCGCCGCCATGATGGGCCGGCCATCCTCACCTTCCTTTTTGTGAAAGTGGTGCGCCTTGGTGTCGTAAACACCTGCCCGGTGGCACTGCAGGCAAAGCGTGTTGCCGGACTTGACCGTCTTGATACTGTGAACATCATGGCAGTCGCTGCAGCGAACCTCGCGCCGGTACATTTTACTCTGGGTAAACGAGCCGTACACGTAGACTTCTTCTAAAATTTGGCCATCGGCAAAATAAAGGCCCTCGTTCAGCAAACTGGGCAGCATGGAGTCCATCAAATCCGGTTCGGCATGGGTGTAGTCACCTAAAATGGCCCTCCGGGAATGGCAGGGGGCACATAATTCCACCTGGTCCCGCGAGCTGATGCCGGCGGTTTTTACGACCAGTCGGCAATTTTCGGCCGCCGGCCTGGCCATCTCCGGCAATTCGGCCCAGGCCACGTGCAGGGAGCCCGGCCCATGACAGGCTTCGCAGCTGACATCGACCTCAGACCAGGTCGTCTGATAAGCATCGGTTTTGAGATCGTAATTTTTTTTTAAATTGGTGGAATGACACTCGGCACACATGCCGTTCCAGTTCTGACCGGCGTTGGTCCAGTACAGCCAGTCGCCGGGATCGATCGGGGCATCCGGATAAAGGTGAAACCATTTGTTCTCTCTAACATCCCAGGCAATGGGCAAGCACTGCAGGCGTCCGCCCGGGAACGCCACCAGATATTGTTGCAGCGGATAAGCACCGAAGGTATACTTGATTTCAAAATCGCCCAATTCGCCGCCCGGCCCCCGGGTGTGAACCCAATAGCGGCCATCCCGGCGGTAGAAACGGGAAGTTTCGTTAAAATATTGGAATTGCGAATCGTTAAAGTTGCCCAGGACGCTCTTTTCGCCGGCCACATCCATGGCCAGGTCGTGATGCGACCCCTGCCATTTATCATACTCGGCCTTATGACATTCGGCGCATTTTTGACCGCCCACAAAGCCGGCTTCCGGCTTCATCGCGACTGGCTGACGCACATATGTCTGTTTCACCAGATAGGCCGGAACGGCAAGGATGATAACAAGCGTAGCGACGATTCCGGTAATTTTCCAATTCGTCATGCACTTCTCCGTGTAACAGATGACAGCGGACAGATGACAGATATTTTAGATTCGGGATTGCGGATTTCCGATTGTCTGCTATAACCCGCGCAACCCGCAACGCGCAACCCGAGGCCAGCATCAAGCCTTTTTCGGGTAGGCAACCTGTTCCTTGTTAAATTCAGCTCTTTTTTGAAGCTTGCCGGTGTCAACCTTTACGACGTTATTTTCTATGGTCACCGCATACATATCCAGCGCCCGGGGAGCGGGCGCGCTGATGACATTGCCGGTTATATCAAATGCCGATGAATGACAGGGACAAACAAATTTATGTTCCGTCTCCATCCACGGTACGGTGCAGCCCAGATGCGTGCACTTGCTGGACAGCGCCAGAAACCCTCCGTCGTCCAGACGCGCAAGATAAAACCGTCCCCGTACAAAGGCGGTCACGGTGTCGGGCGTAAATTCATCGACAGACCCGCCAATCACGACCGAATTGCCGCCATCCGGCAATGCTTTTGACTTTCCCGGCCGCAGAAAGGCAACCGCAACCGCAATAAATTCAACCAGGGCCACGCACCCCAGAAAAACCCAAAGTTTATTTAAAAAGCTTCTCCGCGAAGGTTCCTCGGGACTCTCAACTGCTTCTTTAGGATTTATTTTTGCCACGATGAGGTCACCTATCAACGCATGGTAGTGGAGTACCGGAGTACTGGAGTCTTGAATAGTTTACCAATTCGGGTATCAACTCGGAGTAGCAACTGTCATCCCTCCCCACGGAAACACCAGCGCCATCCCGCTGCCGCGAAACCAGACGCAGGTTAGCGTTAAGATAATAAAAGCCACCAGCAACAGGATAAAGACCGCTTGAATGGCTTCGTTGTTGGTCGCCGTGTATTTTTTCTTCATTAACCCGTAAAAGCCGATGATACCTGTCAGGGACAGAACCGCCGGGATCAATCCGTTGCTGATTACCACGGGCAAGGTTGGCAGCCAGGCGGCAAAATCCACAAGGTATTCATCGGCTAAAATACCAAGGGGGGTGACAATAAGCGCCACAAGCGCTGCAACCAGCGCCATGAGCCGGCCGCGGTCGGAACAAAACCACACCCCGGAACTGTCGGCGTCAAAACGCAAATAGGGCAGCAGCAATATGATCGCCAGAATTAAAATTGGGATCACCATTACCGCAAACAGCGGGTGGAAATGCAGCAACAGTTCCTGAATACCCGCAAAATACCAGGGCGCCTTGGTGGGATTGGGACTGAGGCCGGGGTTGGCCTTGGCTCCCAGGGGGGCATCAAATGCAACGGAAAGCACCATCAAAACGGCAACCAGCACCACGGCCACAACTATTTCCCGGACAATCAAATCCGGTATGGCGGCCACCGATGCTTCCGTATCTTCGGGATTCTCCCGGGGTGAACGGGGAATGACCAGTCCACCTGATTTGCGCACCCGCCAGAAATGAAACGGCATCAGAATAAGCAGGCCGGCGGGAATCACGGCCGTATGGATCGCATAAAAAATGGAAAGGGTCGCCGGCCCGATATCGACGCCGCCCCGGAGCAGGTGCTGCAGGCCGGTGCCGATGCCGGGAATGTATTCCAGCATACCGGTGCAGATGGTGATGGCCCAGTAGGCCAGCTGGTCCCACGGCAGCAAATAGCCGCTAAAATTTGATCCCAGGATTAAAAGAAACATCAGCAGCCCGATGACCCAGTTAAATTGTCTGGGCATATGGAAGGCGCCGGTAAAAAATACCCGCAGCATATGCAAAAAGACGATCAGCAACAGCGCGTTGCCGCTCCAATGATGCAGATTGCGAATCAACTGACCGAAAAGAACGGCGTCCTGAAGGTAAAGGATGGAGGTGTAAGCCCGATCAGGGACCGGCTGGTAGACCAATTTCATCATCAGTCCGGTGGTAAACAGCACGGCCACCAGCACCACCGCCATCCCGCCCAGCCCCCAGGTCAGCGAAAATTTCAGCGTTCGCTGGGGAACTGTCCGGGGACGGAAATGCAGGACCAGGCTGTTGAACAGCCGACGGTAAGCTTGACGTTCGACAGGTTTGCCGCGGGTACCGGGAAAAACCGAAACCCATATTCGCTGTAAAATGTTGAGCGGCTCCGTCGTTGTATGGATGGGCGGCATAGATCGCTATCTTTGAAATGTTATGATTGAATGAAATGACAAATGATCACCGGT
>JAFDCJ010000271.1 GCA_019312835.1 Deltaproteobacteria bacterium | reverse complement strand
GTTCGATGAAATTTTGATATCGTTTCCAAATCTCACAATTAATTTTCATGGATTGCCGTTTGCCAAAAACATCGGGACTTGTTGACGCCTAAAGGGGAATTCCACTGTCAATTTGCCAGTCGGCCGTTGCCTGATCAATTGTTGCAAACTGTTGCTGCCACCAGGGTAATGTCGTCAGCGGATTTGAGCCCCTTGGTGTAGAGATTCAACTCGTCCTAAACCGCCCTGAGTTTGAATTTATCTATTTGTCGATTTTTGACGCTTAAGTGATTTACCGACATTCCAGCACTTGCCGACAGACGGTCCCAGGCGCCAGTATTTCACGCTGGCCATGTCGAACAACAGGGGCCGCAGCTTGGCGATATCAATTACCCCATCGGTCATCACATCGTAATCCACATAGGTTTGGACCAGCTCACCAATGAAGATGTCGTGCGTCTTAAAATCCAGCGTATCGTGCAGCTTCAGTTCCATGTTGACGGGGCATTCGCGGATCATGGGAGCTGTTTTCAACTCACCGTAAAAAATATCGAACAATACGGCCTTGTCCGTTTTCTTGCCGGTCATGATGCCGCAATAATCCGTTTTCACCATCATATCTTCTGACGGCAGGCAGATGCTGAAATTCCGGTTCTCGAAAATGCCGGCATTGGAATAGTGGACTTTGCCGAGGCCGATGGAAAGATACTGGGGGGTGCCGTGATTCAGTATGCCCACGTGGGCAATGGTCAAAAAATTCGGTTTTCCGTCGACGGTTGCGCCTACCAGCGTGGTGGGCATGGGGTAGAGGGCATTCACCGGTCCGATGGGGTTCATGTTTATAATGCTCCATTTTTTTGTGGTAAAACAGCATGTCACGCCGCAATACAGATAAGTTACAAATATATAAGCACTCCTGCCAAGGTGAAAGCATCAGAATGCCGCTAAGCGCTTAATTTCTGATCGTCCTGCCGGACTTGATCCGGCATCCAGGAGAGTATAAACTTAAGTGGGCACTGGATTCCGGGTCAAGCCCGGAATGACAAAAAGAATAACAGTTGGGGTCACGGCAGCAAGGTTTGTCCCTGCGCCATACCGGGTGCCGCCAGTTCCGATATTTCCTCCAGGGCCTCGGCATCGAGTCCGATTTCAGCAGACTTTGCGTTCTCCGTCACACGCTCCCGGCTGCGGGTGCCGGGAATGGGAATGATATCCTCGCCCTGATGCAGCAGCCACGCCAGCGAAAGCTGGGCGGCTGTGATGCCCAGTTCTTCAGCCAATGTCATCAGGGGCGCAAACCGCTGTTTGTTGGCAGTAAAGTTGTCGCCCTGAAAGCGGGGATTGTTGTTGCGAAAGTCATCTTCTTCCAGTGCGCCTATGGTGCCGGTCAGAAATCCGCCGCCGAGCGGAGACCATGGAACCAGGGCAATAGCCAGCTCACGCAGGATCGGGAGCATTTCGGTTTCAACCTCCCGGCGCCAGAGTGAATACTCAAATTGAACGGCGGCGATGGGATGAACCGCATGGGCGCGGCGCACCTGATCGGCCGTTACGTTGCTGAGTCCCAGATAGCGGACCTTGCCCGCGCGCACTGCCGCGGCCATGGCTTCCACGGTTTCTTCGATAGATGTGGCCGGATCGGGATAGTGGATGTACCACAAATCGATATGGGACATCCCCAGGCGTTTAAGGCTGCTGTCGAGGCAGCGCTGCGCATATTCCGGTGTGCCGTTGATGTTCAACGAGAATCCCCAACCGGTGGGCACCTCCGTACCGGCTTCATCCGGATCGAACACTATGCCGAATTTGGTGGCGACAAAGGCCTCGTTGCGCCGGTCAGCCACGGCCCGGCCGACCAGCTGCTCGTTGTGGCCATTGCCGTAGGCGTCGGCCGTGTCAATCAGGGAACAGCCTTCATCCAAGGCATGGCGGATAACGGCAACCGCATTGTCCTCATCCGTGGCACCGTAATATCCCTCAAGGCCCATGGCGCCGTAGCCGATCGTACCAACAGACGGCCCACCTTTGCCAAGCCTGCGATTTGGTTTCATTGGGTTTCTCCTTTTTATCTGAGATTACGCCTGATCGTGGGGCACCCCTTCTGAGCAGCTCAACCCGTAGCGGTGAGATACATAAATCGGCAGTGATGGACCGATGTGCCCGGTGATGTTTGCGTTTCAACTTTTCGGGGCGTTTTCTTTAAGCGGGATTGGAAACGCCCTTTGGTTTGTGATTGTCTATGGGGGCTGTGTAAAAGACGTAACGCAACGCCGATTTAAACTTGATAGATCCGGCCATCTGTGCCAGAACCCTTAATTCCATTGCATTGACAGCAGAGCTACTTGAATAACTTGCCGCCATAATGCGCCATGTGCTCATCAATCAATTTCGCGAAATGCTCGAGGAACTTATCCATCTTCTCACCCTCGTGCTGCATGACGTTTTCAGCGATATTAGCGGCTTTATCATAGGCCTGTTCAAACTCATGATCAGCCAGTCCGCTGATCTCTCTGGCGTCCTCTTTGGATATGTGACCGGCATGGGCAAATACGGATGCAAATACACCGCTCAGATGTTTTACTTTTTCTTTGGCCATCTCGAATTTCTCCTTTCAAGCTCCTGGGTTGTGGTCACAAGCTGATATTCAGTATGCGAAACTGGGTCTGTTGTTTAGCATGTCCGAGCCCCCAAGATCAAGAACTTAGGAAACGAAATTTTGGGGACGTTGTTTCCGATGTTGAATAACTCAGCGTGACCGCTTAAGGTGAAAAAATAGTTGGCTTGGGGAAACATGGCCCCCTGGGCTTTATTTTGGAATGATCAAACGGCAGCTTCAGGTGTTTGATTTTCGATCAATTTCAAGCTTTTTCAGCTCTCTGCGCATGATCTTGCCGGTGGCGGTCAGGGGCAGCTCGTTGACGAATTCGATTTCGCGGGGGTATTCGTGGGCGGCCAGCCGGGTCTTGACGAAGGTCTTGATATCTTCGGCGACTTTGGGACCCGGTGTCACGTCTGCCTTGGGCACGATGAAGGCCTTGACGATCTCGGTGCGCACCTCGTCCGGGCTGCCGATCACGGCCACCATGGCGACGGCCGGGTGTTTCATGAGGCAGTCCTCGATTTCTGCCGGTCCGATGCGATAACCGGCGCTGGTGATCACGTCGTCCGTGCGACCGTTAAACCAGAAATACCCGTCGGCATCTTTGCGGGCCAGGTCGCCGGTCAACAGCCAGTCGCCGATAAATTTTTTACGGGTGGCTTCCGGGTTGCCCCAGTACTCTAAAAACATGACCGGGTCGGGACGCTGGACGGCAATCTCTCCCACGGTGCCTTGCGGCACCGGCCGGCCCTTGGCATCGATCACATCCACCACATGGCCGGGGATGGCCCGCCCCATGGAACCGGGTCGAATCTCCATGACATCGGCGCAACACCCAACGATGAGATTGCATTCGGTCTGGCCGTAAAACTCGTTGATGGTCAGGCCCATCACCTCCCGGCCCCAATCGAGCAGCTCTTCACCCAGGGTCTCACCGCCGCTGCCGATGCTGCGCATATGGTAGCTGTGACGGCTTTGGGGATCCGGTACCTGCCGCATCAGCTTTAAGGCCGTGGGCGGCATGAACGCGTTGCGGACATGGTACTTGGCAATCAGATGAAAGGCTTCTTCGGGATCGAATTTTTTGGCCCGGTGGGCCAGCACCGGTATCCCGTGATGCCAGCTGGGAAACAGCACGTCGATCAGCCCCCCGATCCAGGCCCAATCGGCCGGGGTCCAGAACAGATCGTTCTCCCGGGGGAAGAAATTATGGGGAAATTCCACCCCCGGCAGATGCCCCAGCAAGGTGCGATGGGCGTGCAGGGCCCCTTTGGGCGGACCGGTGGTGCCGGAGGTGTAGATAATCAGGGCCGGATCATCCGCCCCGGAGTTTACGGGCTGAAAATCGGGGGATCCCTTCTCGATCAGGCGCCAGAAATTCTGTACGTCTTCATATTGCCTGCTGCCGGTGACCAGAATGGTTTGGAGCGCGGGAAGACGATCCCGGATCTCCATGATCTTGGGCAAATTGGCCGCGTCCGTTACAATGGCCCTGGCCTCGCTGTTGGACAGGCGATATTCCAGGGCATCGGTGCCGAAAAGGGTAAACAGCGGTATGGCCACTGCCCCGACCTTGTAAGCCGCAATGTGGCTCAACGCGGTTTCCGGGCATTGGGGCAGCAGAATGCCCAGACGATCTCCGAGACCGATATTGGCGGCCCGCAATCCGTTGGCCAGCTGGTTGGAGAGGTTTTTCAAATCCCGGAAGGTGTAGTTGACCACCCGCCCGGATTCTTCCACATAAATCAGCGCCAGGCGTTTGCCCCGGCCGGCCCACTTGTCGCAGATGTCCACCCCGATGTTGTAATATTCGGGGATGTGCCACTGGAACGAGTTGTAAACTTCATCGTATGTCATTCCAGGTGTTAACATATCACTATTCCCACACCGTCGATATTAAAGCCATACAGGGATTCACACTATTATTAAATTTCAAATTACAAGCACCAAATTCCAAATAAATCACAATAACCGAAATTCGAAATCCCAAACTGACTTGCAGTGAAAATCTGCCATTCTTTTCGCTCAAAAGCAAATGTTTCGAACATTGGAAATTGTAATTTGAGACTTATTTGTAATTTGTTATTTGGTGCTTGGAATTTCTACTTATTAAATATTTAACTGAACCAGGGTATACAACCGGGGAATTTATACCTTCACAGAATCAAGTCCCAATAACAATCCCGCCGTCGACGCGTAAAACGTCGCCGGAAATAAAACCGGCCTCATCCGAAGCCAAAAACAGATAGGCGTTGGCAATGTCTTCGGGTTGTCCCAGGCGCCCGAGCGGCGTGCGCGCCTTCATGGCCTCCAGCACTTTCTCCGGCATGGAAGTTAAAATTTCAGTGGCCGTAAAGCCCGGGGCCACGGCATTGACCCGAATGTTGTGACGCCCCAGCTCCCTGGCCCAGGTCTTGGTCATGCCGATGACGCCGGCTTTGGTGGCGATATAATTGGTCTGCCCGATATTGCCGTCGATGCCGACGATGGAAGTGGCATTCAAAATGACGCCGCCGCCCTGCCGGATCATGGCCGGTACCACCGCCTGGGTACAGTTGAACACCCCCTTGAGATTGATCGCCACCACCAGATCGAAATCATCTGGCGGCATTTGCTTATGCTGGCGCTTGTGCTTGCATCCCGCTGTTTTCTTGCGGGACAGCCGCGATGGGGTTGGCAAAAAAAGTGTATTTTAAAGACTGTTTCCGGAATTGGGATCAAGGGCCTTCTTTTTGACTATCGGAAAATTCCTCCTCGAATTTCCTGAAAAAATCGTCTTTTTCTTTCCAGTCGGCCCCAAACTGCCTGGCGAAATAATCGCCCAATTTTTCGAGCAGGTTTTGCCAGACCACCTTGTGGCTGCCGGTGATGACATCGGCCAGATAGGTGTCCAGTTCCGCCATCATCTCCTTGGGCAGAAAGGATACAGCCCCCAGCTGGATGGATTCCTTCAAGGCCTCGGGCGTCAACGCATGGGCGGTAAGCATAACCGTCGGAAACCCTTTGGATACCGACTTTTTGAGCAGTTCAAACCCTCGCACACCCATAACGTCCAGGATGACGATATCGAATTTAAATCCGGCCATCAGCTGCAGGGCGATCTCGTAATCCTTGGCCCGGTATATTCGACACATGTCGAGCTGCTCGGTGATTGAATCCAGAATATCCGGTTCGTCGTCCACAATCAAAACTGATTTGTCCTTTAGAATTTTGTCCGTGTCCATGCTGTCTTTTCCTGTTTCGTCGCTATGGTAGGTCGTTTACCGATGTCGGCTATCTGTTATTGGGTATCCGGCTATTTGTCGAAAGTTATTCGTTATTGGTTATTCGTTATTAGAATGCACACACCGCATCTCAGATATCGAATGTCCGGGACTGTAAGTGCATATTGGCGGTGCGTTATACTTTGAAGGGGCTTTTATGCCACAGAACTACCAATAACTAATAACCAATAACTAATAACTAACTAGACCGCCAGATACCGCTTCTTGATTTCGTCATTATTCTCCAATTCGGCAATACTGCCCTCGTATTTAATCGAGCCGTTGTCCACGATATAGGCCCGGTCGGCGTGTTTGAGCGCAAACTTGGTGTTCTGCTCCGACAGGAGCACCGTCATGCCCTCTTTTTTGATCACCTCGATGAATTCACCCAGCACCTTTACGATCAGGGGGGCCAGGCCTTCGGAGGGTTCATCCAGCAGCAGAAAATCCGGGTTGCCCATCAGGGAGCGGGCAATGGTCAGCATCTGCTGCTCTCCTCCGCTCAGGGTACCGCCGTGCCGGTTGGAAAAATCCTTTAGCACGGGAAACAACTGATAGATGCGTTCAAGCGTCCATTTGTTGTTTTTGGTTTTGGATCCCTTGCGTCCCACATCGAGATTGCCCAGCACGGTGATGTCGGGGAAGATGCGTCGATCTTCGGGCACGAAACCGATGCCTGCCCGGGCGACCTTGTAAGGTGCCATTCCGGTGATATCTTGTCCTCTATAGGTAATTGCACCGGATTTCGGCGGATTTAATCCCATGATGCTGAGCATGGTCGTGGTCTTACCGGCGCCGTTGCGCCCCAGCAGCACGACGACCTCACCCTTGTCGACCTGCAGGGACACATCGAACAGGATGTGGCTCAAACCGTAAAAGGTGTTGATGTTCTCGACGGAAAGTTCCATTAGTCGACTTCTTCTCCCAGATAGGCTTCAATAACCTTTTCGTTTTTGGATATTTCCTCCGGTCTCCCCTCGGCCAGCATGGATCCATAGCACAGCACCCGCACTTTCTGGGAAATGCCGAATACGATATCCATGTCATGCTCGATGAACACCATGGTGATGCTCAGCTGTTGCCAGAGCTTCTGGATCAGCTCCACGGTCTTCCAGCGCTCCTCCGGGCTCATGCCGGCGGTGGGCTCATCGAGCAGCAGCAGTTTGGGCTCCATGGCCAGGGCCACGGCAATATCCAGTATTTTTTGATTGCCATGGGCCAGGGTGCCGCTTTGCCGATCGGCCCGGTCCGCCAGGCCCACATCTTCCAAGATCTGATAGGCCCGATCATAGGCCGGTTTATGTTTAACGGTCGGCGTCACCAGATTGAGATTGCCCTTTTGGTGGGTAATAACGGTGGCGACAACATTTTCGAGCACCGAAAGCTTGGGAAAGATGTTGGTAATCTGAAAGGACCGGGCAATTCCCAGACGGACGATGTCAAACGGCTGCATACCTGTGATGGATTTACCTTCAAAGTAGATCTTACCGCTGTTGGGAAGGTGGTAGCCGGTGATCAGATTAAAGAAGGTCGTTTTGCCCGCACCGTTGGGACCGATGATGGCGCTCAGCTCACCCTGCGCGAAGGTTGCCGAGATGTCGCTGATGACCGTATTGCCGTTAAACGATTTGACCAGACGATCAATTTTAAGGACTTCTGGTTTCATTTGTCATACCGCAGATTAGGTTTCCGATTTCCGGGTTAGTTTTAAATAGAGCCCCACCAATCCCTCCGGGGCAAACAGCACCACCCCGAGCAAAATAATCCCCAGGACAATCGCCCAGACCTCCACAAGGGCCTGGTGAATCTGCTGCAGGATGATGTGCAGGAAAATTAAAATCGTACTGCCGATGGCCGGCCCCACAAAGGAATACATGCCCCCCACCAAACAGGCGAAGATGGCATCGCCCGAACGGCTCCAGTGCAGGAATTCGGTCTGGGCAAATCGATTCAACTCGGTGAACAAACCGCCGGCAACACCGGCAAAGACGCCGGCGATAATAAAATTGATCAGCTGGTAGCGCCGGACATTGATGCCGATAAATTTGGCCCGGTCCAGGTTCTCGCGGGTCAATCGAATGGTCAGGCCGAAAGATGAATTGACGATCATGCGCATGATCAGAAAACAGATCAGAAAAATGATCAGGCATAGAATATAATAATTGGTGGGATCCAAAAATTCCGGCTTGGGGATGCCGTGAATGCCGTCATCGCCCCCGGTAAAGGTGTACCACTGAAAGGCAATCATATACAGCAGTTGACCGAAGGCCAGGGTAAGGATGGCAAAATAAAGCCCGATCAGGCGCACACAGAACCATCCGATGATGGCAGCGGCAATGCCGGCCAGACAGGGTGCGGCGATCAGGGCCAACACCAGTGAAACGCCGGCCTTTTTCATCAGCAGGGCCACGGTGTAGGCCCCCACGCCAAAGAAGGCGGCATGTCCGAAGCTGACCATCCCGCCGAAGCCGAGAACGAGATTCAGACTGGTGGCGTACAGCGCCATGATGATCATCTCGGTGGTCACCCAGATCCAGAATTCTCCGGTTTTGCCGAATTGGGCCAGAATAAAGGGCAAGACGGCAAGCGCCGCAATCACCACCACAGCGACAACTTTTCTTCGGTAGCCCGCTTGGGAATTTTCCATAGAATGAGATCCCATGATTTCCATCGGAAGCCTTCTCAAGTCTGAGACGCCTTCCGCTAACGTTCAGGTTTGCCAAACAAGCCCCAGGGGCGGACAATCAGAATAAGGGCCATTGCAAAATAGGGAAAGACGATGGCCGCCCGGCTCAGCGGCAGCTGAATGAAGGCCACCCCCACCCCTAAAATAAGCGACCCCAGCAAGGCGCCCCCGATACTGCCCAGGCCGCCGATAACCACCACGGCAAAGGCTTCGATGATTTTCTCCATGCCGATGCTCAGGTCGATGTTGGCCAGGGCCGACATCAACACGCCCCCAAGACCCGCCAGCCAGCACCCCAGCATAAAGGTCCCGGTCATTACCAGGGACACATTCACCCCCAGGGCCCCGACCATTTCCGGGTGGGATACCGCCGAACGGATAAGATTGCCGTAACGGGTGCGGTAGAGCAAAAACCACAGGCCGATGGCGATGATCGGGCCCACCGCCAGGATGAACGCATTGTAGGTCGGCAGGAAAAGCCCGAAAATTTCGATCGAGCCGGCCAGGATCTCCGGGCGGGCAACATTGCGGATATCGCCCCCCCAGATCAGCCGGCAGGCATCATCCAGGATCAACAGCACGGCATAGGTCAGCAGCAGCTGCAGCAGATGCTCCTTGCCGTAAATCTTGCGAAACAGGGTAATCTCGAGACTCCAGCCGATCAGAGCAATGGCCGGCGGCACCAGCAGCATCAGAAGCAGAAAAGAAAGCATTGATCCGGTTGGCAATAAGGTGCTCAGGGAGAACGCCAAATAAGCTCCGATCATGTACAGGGATCCATGGGCAAAATTGATGACCCGCAGAACCCCGAACACGAGCGAAAGTCCGGAAGCAACAATGAACAATACCATCCCCTGGCTGAGGCCGTTGATGAGGATGAACAGGTAAAACTCGATGCCCATAGGGTACCTGCTTTCACACAGTTTAAACGTTTACATCGAAGCCGGCTGTTTTCATGGGGATTCGCCCCCAGAATAGACCGGAGACGAACCCCTATCAGATGCGGCTATTTCGGCTGTAGTTTCAAAACTTCCTCCACCGGCATCCATACTTTTTCAGCCGGCACTTCGACCACATCTTTGAGCACGAGAAAACCTTCGTACTTCGGATCCTTGGCGGTGTATCCCACATAGAGGCCCACATTGGCCATATGATCCTCTTCGCGCAGATACCGGGCGCCCCGCAGGGATTCAAACCGCAAGCCCCCCAGGACCTTGACCACATCCTCGGATTTGGCGCTGTTGGCTTTTTTAATGGCGGTGGTCAGCGCCACCAGGCCGTCATAGGCCATGCACGCCCAGTCCGACGGCCACTCATTATATTTTTTGTAGTACTTCTCGGAAAATACCTGCATATCCAGGGTCGGCACGGCGTAGAACGGGCAACGCGAATACCCCAGCAGCCCTTCGGGCATGTCCATACCGGTGGCGCGCAGCATATCCAGATCATACAGGGAGGTGATGCTGGCATTTTTAAAGAGGCCGTAAGGCTGGGCCTGCTTGATGAAACTGCTCAAACCACCGCCCCAGAGATTGGTATAGATAACTTCCGGCTTTCTGGCCATCAATGTGGGAATATAGGGCGCATAGTTGGTCTCCCCCAGTTTGGTCCACACGGCCTCCAATATCTCGGCATCCGGATTCAGTTTGCCAAGATTTTCTTTGAACGAATCCCACTGGGAGTGGGCATAGGCATAATCCGGACCGATAAAACAATAGCGCTTGTAGGGTTTTTGGGAAAGAAACATGGTAATCCCGCGCCCTTCGATCCCCGTATTGGGTACCACCTGGAACATATAGGGGTGATAATCCGTGGTGGTCAATTTCTCGGTGTTGGATGTATGGAAATACACAATCTTTTTGAATTCCTTGGCCACCTTGGTCACGGCCAGGGCCACCCCGCTGCTGGTGGGGCCGATCAGAAATTCACACTTTTCGCTTAAGATCAGCTCCCGGGCCACCGTCGCCCCGACATCGGGTTTTAACTTGGAATCCCGGATAACCAACTCCAGCTTTTGACCCAATATGCCGCCGGCAGCATTGGTATCTTCAATGAAAAGCTCGACCGCTTTTTTCTGGGAGGCGTAAAAAGTGGCCCCGATACCGGGCATGTCGGCCGTCCATCCGATTCGAATCGTGTCCGCCGCCTGCGCGGCAGAGACAATAAAGAATACAGATAGCACAGCGATAAGAATTTTTAAATGCTTCGTTTTCATTTGATTCCTCCTTTCGATGGTTAACTCTCTGTTGATACCAAGCGCGCCAACGGCGCAAATTACCCCTGATGGATGCTTCATTATGCGGCGACTTTCCAAACCGTTGCAGATATCAGAGTTTGGTATCCTTGGCCTGCCAGTAATCCTCGCGCATGACCCGCTTTAAGGTTTTGCCGGCCACGTTGCGGGGAAAATCATCCATGATGACGACACCATGCAACCGCTGGAACTTGGCGGCGACCCGCTCGTTGACCCAGGTACGGATTTCTTCTGCGCTTGCCACAGCGGATTGATGCAGCACAACGGCGGCCAGCGGCGTCTCGCCCCATTTGTCATGGGGGATCCCAAAGACCGCGGCCTCCTGGACCGCCGGATGCTGCACCACGACCTCCTCGATATCCCGCGGGTAAACGTTGACCCCGCCGGAAATGATCATGTCCTTTTTACGGTCCACCAGGTACAAAAACCCGTCTTCGTCGACATAGCCCATATCGCCGGAATGCAGCCAACCGTCCTTGACGGCTTCAGCGGTCAAATCCGGACGCTTGTAATAGCCCGGCATCAGAATCGGGCCGTGGCCGCAAATCTCGCCCACCTGCCCGGTGGGAACTTCGGCGCCGCTTTCATCCAGGATTTTCATTTCAAAAAAAGGCGGGGGAACTCCCACGGATTCCGGTTTGGCAGCATAATCATTTTTATCCAAAACCGTCACGAAACCCTCGGTCAATCCGTACAGTTCATAAAACCTTCCGGGCAGGCGTCGGTTGAGTTCTTCTTTGTGCTCTTTGTGCAGGGGCGCCCCCAGGACCAAAATCATTTCCAGGGACTTAAGCGCCTCGTAAGAAAAATTGGGCGCATTTAGCAGCGCAATCACCTGGGCCGGCACAATCATGATATGGGTCACTTTTTCACGCGCAACGGCCTCGATAAAAGATACCGGCTCGAACTGATCCAGCAATACATAGGTCGCCCCTAAAAAAACAGTGGGCATCAAATCCACAAAGGCCCCGTTAAAAACGATGGCCCCCGCATGCATGGTGACGCTTTCAGGCGTCATGCGGTACTGGGCCGCAAAGATGGTGGCATACATGGCCCGGATGTAATGGGTGTGCACGATGCCTTTCGGCAGGCCGGTGGTGCCGCTGCTGTACATGATATTAAAAACGTCGTCATCATTGATGATGATGCCTTCCGGATCGTGGTCGCCGGCCGCGGTCTGTAAAGCATGATAATCCTGATACCCGTCGTGCCCGGCGAAATCCACCAGAAGGTAGCGATCCGGGTTAATGGCCGGCAGGTCGGATCGGATCGTGTCGACCTTCTGCACGAAACCGGCATTGGTGATCAGCATAGCCGCATCCGAGTCCTGCAGCAGGGTCTTCATGGCCTTTTCCAGCAGAAGGGTGCTGGAGGGGACCACCACCGCACCTATTTTGGCCGACGCCCAGTAAACCTCGAGCTGTTCCAGACAATTGGGAAGGATGGTGGCGACCTTGTCTCCTTTGCCGATTCCCAGATCCAGAAGGGCATTGGCCAGGCGATTGATGCTCTGATTGAATTCAAACCAGCTCAGCCGCTGATCGCCAAATACAACTGCCGGATGGTCGGGACGATAACGGGCATGCCGGGAGAACAGAGAACCGATGTTCATCAAGCCTCCTATATCTCATCCTCATAGTAGCTGCGGCAAGATCACTTTAATGCTGAAATAATTTTAACCTTCCACAGATGAAGAATTTAAATTAATATGACTTGCTACAGTAGACGCTTGACCCATCCTTAACTACTTTTGCGCGTACGTTTTCACCATGCCGCCGTCAAACATTAGATCGCCGGCAACCAGATACCTGGCATGGCGGGAAAAGCCGAAAATAAACAGATTGGCGACCTCGATGGGGGTCATCAATTCTTTGACGCGCGAGCTGCCCATCATCACGTCCCGCACGACCTCCTCGGGGGTAATCCCCCGCTGTTCGGCCTGGGCCGGGATTTGCCCTAAGGCCAGGGCGGTTTTGACAAAACCGGTGCTGACGGTAAAGGAGCGGATTTTGCCCTCACCTTCGGCGGCGATGGATTGGGTCAGCGCCCGCAACCCGAATTTGGTGATATTGTAGACGGACTTATTGACCGTGCTAATATGGGCATGGATCGAAGCCATGTTTCCGATTACCCCGACCCCATCATCAGTCTGGCGGATATGCGGAATGCAAAGCTTGGAAAGCAAAAAGGGCGCCCGCAGCATCAGCCGCTGCATGAAGTCATATTTTTCCATGGGAAAATTTTCGACGGCATCGATGTGCTGGACACCGGCAATGTTGGCCAAGAATCGGATATTGCCGAGCTTGGCTGCTTCCGCAACCGCATGCACGATTTGGTCATCGTCGCATAAATCCGTTTCCAGGAAGATCATCTGGCCGCCCATTTCACGCGCCAGCTTCTGGGTCGCTTTGCCACCGGCTTCATCGATATCGAGTCCGACGGTCATTAAATGGTTAGCAGCGGCCGCCACGGCGGTGGCTTTGCCGATCCCGCTGGCCGCACCGGTGACGATGCAGACGTTGTTGGAATTGAAAAGAGGGTCGGCCAACACCAGAATATCTTCCCCGGTGATATCAGGTTCTCGAATATCCAATTTGTCCCCCTATGTTCGCTGAAAGGTTGGCAGGAGCTATCTCAAAAGGAAGGAAACCACCTCCTGGTTTTTAAGTGCGAAATTTGTG
>JAFDCJ010000270.1 GCA_019312835.1 Deltaproteobacteria bacterium | reverse complement strand
TTACATCTTGGTCGTGTTGAGCAAAGCTGAAACGATCGGTCATCCGGTCCACTCGGCCAACATCATCGACCCGCCAGAGACGTCTACCAATATAACATAGGATCTGTTGTGGACAAGTGGATGGTACAATTTTGTGGTGCCAACCCGGCATGCGGAGATAAAGAAAGGGCGACGGTGCACCGTCGCCCTTTAATCTGGCTGCAACAGGGGAGGATGGAGTTTATAGCCGGACAGGCTATGAAACGCTACCCAGCCTGCCGGCAAAACCGATAGTGGATCTGCCTTGCGCCAGGACTGATCTCTGATTTGAAATAGCAGTATCCGGTTTCCTTATCAGCAAATGCGACTGCCAGTCCTTGGGCGGTGAGGTTGTTGGCAGTCGATTCGGTGACCGGGCTATTTCTTGATCCAGACTCCCGGCTGGTTACGCTTAGATTCACGCCTCGACACTGTAAACACTTCGCCTTTAAACTCGAACTTGCTGGGACCGGAGTTTTGATGCGGGCCGTCCGTCCAGGTATAATCTCCGCCAAGCGAAATCGTGGTGGTGCCTTCGGTGATTTTGCGCCAGACCTCGTTGTCTCCCAGCGGTGTGCCGGTCGTTTTATACCCGGTAGCTGAAATTTTGACATCGGCCCAGGTCAGGCTCTCACGGCCGTTGAGTTCCGATACGGCTGCGTCCACGGCCCTGATTTTGGCGTTGGCTTCCAGGTCGATGTAGCGCGGCACGGCCACCGCTGCTAAAATCCCCAGAATGATCAAGACAGCAATGATCTCGACCAGCGTGAAACCTTCTTGATTGCGTAATGGATTGTGCTTTTTCATTGTAAAACCCCTCCCCTTGCAAAATGTAGATTACAAATTTTGTTACATGAAATAATTATCGTAAAATTCAAATTCTTACCCCGAGATAATAGCATAAATGATGCCAAATAGGCCAAAAATTGGACAACTTATTAATATCATAATTTATTTTAGATAGTTATAATTCAAAATTCTTTTAGCCTGTATGGGCTCTTGCAACCCATATGTCAAAAATCAACAAATTTTGAAGGTTTTTAAGCCCTAGATTCATCACAAATCAGTGTTTTTGATGCCCTTGACATCGATATTGTGCTTTTTGATACGATGCCAGAGGCTGCGCTGATTAATGCCCAGCAGCTCGGTGGCCCTCACCTGAACCCCGCCGGTTTTTCTCAGGGCTTCTATGATCATGCTTTTTTCGATTTCCCGCAGCCGCTCATCCAACGGGATATTCGCCGGCATCTTAAACTCCGTATGGCTCGGATTGTTAAAGGCACCGGTAATCTTAGCCGGAAGCTGGGCCGGTTCGATATAGCCGTTTTCAGCGATCACGGAAGCACTTTCAATGGTATTCTGCAATTCACGAATATTTCCGGGCCATGAAAAGGCAACCAGCATTTGAAGGGCCACGGACGAGATGTCAACTGTTTTGGGTGCTTTCTGCAAAAAATAATCTACCAGCAGAGGGATGTCTTCTTTGCGCTCCCGCAAAGGGGGCAGATGAAGGGTGAAAACATTCAGGCGGTAAAACAGATCTTCGCGAAAGGCGCCCTCCTGAACCATCTTCTCGAGATTTTTATTGGTTGAGGCGATGATGCGCACATCCACTTTGATGGTGCGGCTGCCGCCGACCCGATAAAATTCCTGTTCCTGGAGAATCCTTAAGATCTTGGCCTGTAAATTATACGGCATATCACCGATCTCATCGAGAAACAGGGTGCCGCCGTTGGCCATGTCGAATTTACCGGGCTTAAATTTGGTAGCACCGGTGAAGGCGCCTTTTTCGTGGCCGAACAACTCGCTTTCCAGCAGCTCCTCGGGAATGGCGGCGCAATTCAGCTTTATAAATGCCTGCCCTTTGCGTTCGCTGTTTTCATGTATGCTGGAAGCCACCAGTTCTTTACCGGTACCGCTCTCTCCCAGCAACAGAACCGTGGAATCCGTCGGCGATACCTTTTTGATCAATCCCAAGAGTCCCCGCATGGCCATGCTTTCCCCGATAATATCAGGAAAGAAATGGCGCGCATCGATCCGGCTGAGCACGGATGTAACCTGATCAAATACACTGGTGAACTGCTGTATCTTGTCGACGGACCACTCCTTTTTCTTTGATTTTTTGGCCGGTCCAAAGGAGGGGAACTTGCTGGCCTCTTCGACAAATTTTTCCACCGGCTTTAAAATCAGCCGCACAAGGGAAAATCCGCAAACATAGGCCAAACAACCGATAATGATGATAAACCAGAACACCGGACGGGCGGGATCCAATCCATGCATCATCCCGTATTTCGTCAATCGAAAGGAAATGATGGCCGATAATATCGTAAAGCCGGTGAAAATAAATGGGAAAATAATATAAAGACTTATGTAAAAGCGCGAATGTTTCACGGGACGCTATCTGATATTATTGGGTTTACTAGATTAATGCCGTTTTATTTTAAGGTTGAAGATGAAAACATTCAAGTGCCTAAAATGCCTAAATTGCCTAAAATTTCTAAAATGAATGGCCGCTTCGCTCCATCCTTCAAGCA
>JAFDCJ010000269.1 GCA_019312835.1 Deltaproteobacteria bacterium | reverse complement strand
TTTCTCAGTGCCCCCCACGCGCGATCATCTTCACTGTCGGTCTGCTTTTCCCAGTCATCAGGTTTCGGGCATTCGACCAGAGACTTACAACCCAGCAGATGGGAGTGGGCGGCTGCGATAAATGGTGCGTTTGCCTGTTTGGCAATTTTTGCCATGCGGCCCAGCATTTCTGCGTCTTTGCGGGTGCGGTCAAAGGTGTAATTGCCTGCCAGAACAGCCCATGGAACACCGCCAAAAGTCTCAAGTGCCTGTTCGACCAGAATTTTAAACGTCCCGGTTGATCGGAGGTCCTCTGATGACATCAGATCAGCAGATAATTCAGTCTTTGATACATCCAGTAAAAAAAGCTTCAGCTGGATGTTTGTTTCTAACCTGGACACGAGGAAATGGACTGCCCGCCATGCGGCTTCAATGGCCTGAAAATCAGGATGGTGCAAAATCGTGTCCATCAGCCCGGCAGATGCAGCGTCAATTGATGCTGCCAATTCTACCTGCTCTGGATCGTCATCGGGGACCAGATGCGGTTTAACTATTTTCCGAAGAAATGCCTTCCATTCCGCCGCATCCGGCGAAGACGCTGTCGCTTTTGCTTCGCTCTCTGACTCTTCTATAACCTGATCGAGCAAATCGGATGAATGCACGGAGACCGGTTCTTTTGAAACGGTCTCTTTCAGGTCCGCCGGCTCTAAATCCCCGGATTCGGTTTCCATGCCGAACTCGCGCCGGATTATTTGCGCGGCCTTTTCATAGGTGTGAGGGTCATCGAGTAATTTTTGTGTATTTCTAAAGCCCTGGAATATTTCAAGCTTTTTGTACAGTTGATCAGGATGAAAATCGTCTAGTTCTTTGAATCCAATGCTAACGTTTTGAAAGTCTTTATCATCCAGTGTCAGAGATATCTCGGGGCTGAGTTTGGCGATCACCTCATCGATATTGTCGCGGTCTATTTCAACCGGCTGCCGGCCGGCCAGCGCATCATCTAATTCGGACAATTTGCGATTTTCGCGACCACTAAAATCGCCCATGATGAGGATACGAAACGGCGTCTCGGGATCCGGCCTTCCTTTTGAATCATCCAGTGATGCACTGATCTTGAAATCAAGCTCTCCGAATGAGATGGGTTTTGACATTTTAGGACCTCATTTTTGAAATGAGCTACCCAATTAAGACACCTGGAACTTTGATTCTGTATTCATATATTACAGCCATCATTTTCCGAATTTTGTTCTCTTTTCGACGTCCGATGATGTGATGCGCGGCGATAATATCGTCATGTTAAGCCAGGTTGACGATGGAAACATAGTTGAACTCATGGGCGATGCATATAAAAACACTGAGAGCAGACGCCCTCTATGCCGAGGGAACTTGTGGATTGGTTGGAGAAAGAGGAAGGGCCTATGTTATTTCTCCCCGGAACAGTAAAACCTTTCCGGGTCAACTGTTCCAAGCGGTGGATTTAAATCAAACTAAATCACATCAGTTTTTCAATAGTCTGCCATAGATAAGTCAGAGCTTAAACTCTTCGACAAAAAGTCCCCAATTTTCAGCATTTTTTTTCGCATTATTGGCGTCAGCTGCAGCTAAATTTCTAGCCGCAGTAGCCCCATAAGCAGTATTACCATTGTGGACTATGTCGTCAGTGTTCAATATCAAATGTGAAAGTTCGTGAACCACGGTTTCAAATTGACTTTGCCCCACCGTAGTGGCTGGATCAGGGTTGCAATAGATAGGCAGTCTAGCAAACGCCTCATTGATATGCATCGTTAATTCTTGCCCTTGAACCTTCGTCATATTAATATATTCATCCCAACCACTTTTCGGTGAGTAGGCAGCCGCGTTTTCATATCTATCTCGGTCTTTTAGGCTTGCAAAATTTACACTGATTTTTTGGGTATTGATAATAGAACAAAATTGTCGTAATACTTTTTCTAATCTCGACGCAAATCCGCTGGACGCATCTCCAAACCAGCGCTGACATTCTGTAGAAGCCTGGCCATTTTTAACTTTGTTAGCTGCTTCGTTTAAGGCATTAAGAATTTCTGGTTCAAAACCCTTTATTTTACTTTGGAGACCTGGTCCTCCTAATACTGCAAAACCCATTTTTCCTCCTTTCCAGTATGAAAATTTTTTATACAAACTTAGGATACAGGGTAGATCAACCAAGTTGAATTACTTATCTTCGACTCTTTTCGTACCATATCTTTAGAGATAGGGATATCGCCATTCTTAACAAAAAACGATGCGATATGCCTCATTCAATTCCACCCTGCACACACGATCCGCCCGCAACTGTCAATTCATTATGTATACCAATATCTATCGGGGAAAGGTTTGGAAACCTTCTCATATAAATTATAATTTCGCCTCCTTTCTTAGCTCTCCAGCTTGGCTAATGAGCGTTAAGCTTTTAAATTACTGAATTAAGCTTATTTGCCACCACCAGATGCCCTGTAACCGGCTGCTTGCCCTCATTCCGCAAAACCACGGCTGTGAGCGATTGGATGTCAAGACCGGCTGCCTCGATGGCGCCCTCGGCGTAGGTTCTGGTGTGGGCATACCGACCGTGGGAATTGAGCCGTGAGTCAGGCCCTTCATCCCCGGTGTCCTCTAAAGTAAACGCGAAGATGCCGCCCGGCTTCAAGGACCAGGCAGCGGCCTGGAAGACCGGCTCTAGTTTGCCGAAGTAACAGAGGGTGTCGGCCGAGGCGATGACGTCATAAGTTTCGTTTTGGCGATTTAGAAATTCGGTCAACTCATACTTTACGAGGTCGTCGTACGTCTGGCGACCGGCAGCCTTGGCCAGCATTTTGGCGGACAGATCAACGCCGATCAGTCTGCGGGCGTATGGCCGCAGAAACGGTCCGCAGAGACCGGTTCCACACCCCGCATCCAGAATGTCGAGGGTGGCATTTGGCGGGGGTAATACGCCGGCAAGGGCATCGATTATCAAAGTCGGTGCTTTATAATCGAGGTTTTTTACCAGATGGGCGTCAAAACTTTCGGCCATATCATCGAAAATGTGCTGCACGTAGGATCCGGTGCACGGTCCGGCACCCCTTTGCCCAGACAGGCAGCCTGCAGGTAAAGGATAACCGGATTGCCCGGTTCTTTGCGCAGCCATTCCTCGAACACATCGCCGGCTTCATCACGGCGGCCGGCCTGGAGCAGTGTTCTGGCAAGACCCTGCCGCGCTCCGGTATGGTCGGGATTTAACCTGACAGCTTCCTGAT
>JAFDCJ010000268.1 GCA_019312835.1 Deltaproteobacteria bacterium | reverse complement strand
CCTTCAATGCTCGGTCAATCAGGTATTGAAGGATTACTAATGACACGGCTAAAATTCTATCTGGATTCCCGATTGCACGGCAGTGACGATAATGATAATACTGACTGTCATTCCTGCGAAGGCGGGTATCCAGAAGCTTGATATCGCTTGCTTAACCAGCTTACGGTCAATCTGCACAAATGATTGCATAAACTGTAAATTCAGCTTTGCTGATTAAATGCTTTTAAGTGAATAGGCAGATCTTGCACTCCCTTGCATATTTCATAAAATCTTCCGCCGTCCACACCGGTACACCTTCAATCAGCTGGTCTTGTTTGATCTCCATCATTTCGACTGTCATATGACAGGCGACCAATTCAACCCCTTCCAGTTGGGCCATTTCTTGCATATCGGCCAGGCTGGGAATGTTGGCCTGCTCTATTTTCCTTTTCATCATACCGGTGGCCAGAGAACTCATGCCGGGGATGGCCCCCATGACGCCGGGGGGAAAGAATTTGGCCCTATCGACCCCTCCTTTGAGAACCAGGTTCAACCCCATGAAGGAATAGAAAACTTTAGTCTCCATGCCCATGCGAACTGCATTTATCCCCAGAACCAGTGAAGGATAGGCCCCGTCGAGCGTGTCTTTGGTGCAGATGAAGGCTGCCTTTTCTTGTTTGTCGTTCATTTTTTTTCCTCCTAAGTGGTAAAATTCCTGGCCGGCTGGCCAGGTTGGATTCTCATGGGGCTGATTCCCGGGGCGTATGAAGGGTTAGTTGTAAACCACCAGGCTAAAACATATTTATGTTGGCTCAGGTTGTCAACGGAATTCATTTTTTGGGGGCTTATCCACCTGATAAGGAGAAACTCCTGCGGGAAGTTGCCGAAGGGATGAGGCTATATATCAAACCCGGACGTGTCTTCTTCGGGCAACTCGCTTTTGCGACGTTCGAACTCGGCGATAACCTGAGCACCCAACAGCAGGATGATCACCGCGATCTCGATACTTAACAACGCAACCACCGCAGTGGCCAGAGAACCGTAGATCACATTGACAAGGGAAATGGTCGAATAATACCAGACAAGTATATGCCGGATGATCTCCCATAGGATGGTGGCCGTTATTCCACCGGCGAGGGCATACCGAAAGGCGATGCGTCCGACCGGCATCACCAAATATAAGGAGGTCAGCATCATGACCATGCCGAACATCCCCGAGAAATAAAGGGCGATGCGGGAGGGCGCCGCCAGGCTCAGGTCATAACCCAATAAAATGATGTGCTGGGCGGCCAGGGCACCCAGCGCGCCGGCAACAACGGTTACGAGCAACAAACCGATTCCCAGCAGAAAAATATAGGCATAAGGAATAATCGCCGAAATGAGAAAATGACGGCGGTGCTTGCGGACGCGGTGGGAAAATATGATCGCCATGGCATTTTCAAGCATGGTGAAGGCCATGGAACTGAAAAACAGCATTACCAGTATGCCGACGACTCCGACCAACTGTCTGCGGGCAAGAAAACCCCACACCTGCCCGGCGACTCTTTCGGCATGGGCCGGCATGACCAGTTTCAGGTTAGTCAGGATCGTATTGTACAGCTGCTGCTCTTCAATGAAATGCGATAAACCGACCAATATCAGGGCCAGCATGGGTATGACCGACAGTAGGGTGTAATAAGCAACCGCCCCGGCCAGCAGCAATCCCTGATTGCGTTTAAAACCGGTTAATACCCTTAAAAGAAATTTTCCAGGGCGACGCAAAATGGGCGTGTCGTGTCGGATGTTGCTCTCCATATTAGAATTATGGTTCCACCTGTGGCGTGGGTATTTTTCGGTCGATTCTAATTTTTTACTAACTTTAGATTTTTGAGGGCCTCGAATTTTCCGCCTGAAGGAGAACGATCGCAATCACAGGCTGCGGTATTTAGATCCGCCCCGCATCTGGGGCACAAACCCTTGCAGTCCGGTTTGCACAGCGCTTTAAGCGGTAACGCTAATATGACCTGCTCCTGGATTTCCCTTTCAAGGTTGATCTCTTCCCCCTGGTAGTGGATCAGTCCCATGTCCTCGGCGGTGAGCTCGATTTCTTCGTCGTTGGAGGCGCTTTGCTCCAGGGCCGGATCTACCTGGCTGTATGTCAGCGCAAATTGGGATTCGAGGGGCATCTCGAAGGATTGCAGGCAGCGCCCGCATTCCAGCCGAGCGGCGGTGAGGATGTTGCCCTCGATCTCCACTATATCACCGATCTGTTGCGCTCTCAAGGCAGCCTTTATTGGCGCGGGGAATTCACAGGTACCGCTTGTGACCATTTCTGCCAGTAACGGAAATGTATCCGGACGTTTTTCAAATTTTAGCGTGAGCTCCCCGCCTGCTAACTGTTCTGTGCGTATGCGCATGGTATTGAAAGTCCCTTACGATTCGTTCAAATGCCAGGATCCATCTGCAATCCTGCCCCACCCACAGACCGGCGGGCAAGTTCCTTCATCCGCAAGCGTGAGCCCTGCCACTTGCAACCTTGATCAGCTGAATCGCTGAATAGTTGATGGGCTATCTAGGGTAAAGGCTTAGAATCAATCTGATTAGCGCGATGCGCTGCAATCAAGTTAATCAACTTATGCAACTCAGTCAACGATATGTGCCAAACACCGAACCCGTAAATCGCAACGTGCTAATCTTCTCTGGATATGATAATGCAATTCTCCCGAAAAGGAAATAATATGTTAAATGGGACCTGTGTAAATCTATTAGTTGTTTTCAAGTCCGCCTGCGGCGGGTTACAACCGCATCGTTTAAAGCACTGACGTGCTGTTGTCCTCCCCCGCCCATTAGGGCGGGGAAATTCAAGCACCCGCTTTGCGGGTGGTCTGTGACTCATTAAACTATTGCCTCCGGGTTATAATTCTGATTTAAAAGCATTTGCCGCAAGCAGTTTGTTTTTCTTATTATCAAGCTTCGAAAGCCTGTCTCATGATTGGTCAAGCCCGCACAATATTAAAAAATGTCTTCGGATACGATGAATTCCGACCGCTTCAGTTCGAGATTATTCAGCATATTCTGAGTAAAAAAGATGCCCTGGTGGTAATGCCGACCGGCGGCGGCAAATCCCTGTGCTATCAAATTCCGGCTATGATATTCGGGGGCCTGACCGTCGTCGTATCGCCCCTGATTTCATTGATGAAAGATCAGGTGGAACAGATGGTTCAGTCCGGCGTCGCTGCGGCTGTCTTAAACAGTGCTTTGCCGACGGATGAATATCGCCAAAACCTCCAACTGGTGAAACGGAAAAAAGCCAGAATGCTTTACCTGGCCCCGGAGGCCCTGTTGAAAAACAGCATGCTGGAGCTGCTGTCTGCGGTTGATATCGAGTGCCTGGCAATCGACGAGGCCCACTGCATTTCCCAGTGGGGCCATGACTTTCGACCCGAATACCGTCGGTTGGCAGAGGTTCGTGATCATTTTCCCGGTGCGGTCTGTGTGGCCTTAACGGCTACGGCTACCCCCAGGGTGCGCGCGGATATTAAAGCCAGTCTTCACATGAACCGTGGCCGGGAATTCTTGGCCAGCTTCAACCGCGAGAACCTGTATCTGGAAATCCTTCCCAAAGACAACCCGGCGGATCAGACCGTTGACTTTATCCGCCAATTTCCCGATCAATCCGGGATCATTTACTGTTATTCGCGCAAGCAGGTGGAGGATCTCAATGCGATATTGGAGACGGAGGGGTTTTCGGTGAGGCCCTACCATGCGGGGCTTTCAGACCATGATCGTCACCGGAACCAGGAAGCCTTCATTCGTGATGATGTGCAGATTATCGTCGCCACGATTGCATTTGGTATGGGAATTGACAAACCCAACGTGCGTTTCGTGGTTCATTTCGATCTGCCCAAAAACATCGAAAGCTACTACCAGGAAATCGGACGGGCGGGCCGGGATGGTTTGAGGTCACACTGCCTCCTGCTTTTCAGCTACGCGGATGTACAAAAAATCAAATACTTCATCGATCAGAAGGACACCCATGAAAAACGGGTGGCCCACATTCACCTCAACGCATTGCTGCGATATGCCGAGACTGAAGTTTGCCGACGCATTCCCCTGCTCAACTATTTTGGCGAGGAACATGCCGTTGACACGTGCAGCATGTGCGACAACTGTCTGGCCGAAAAAAAGGAGAAGGTGGATATTTCCGTGGCGGCTCAAAAATTTCTTTCCTGTGTCAAAAGATCCGGCGAAATGTTCGGCAGCGTCCACATCATCGATGTTCTGCGTGGTTCAAAAGCCAAAAAGGTTATGCAGTTCGGTCACCATCAATTATCCACATACGGCATCGGCCAGGATTATTCCAAGAAACAGTGGCAGCAGCTGTCGCGCCAGTTTCTGCACCAGGGATTGGTGATTCAGGACATGGATTACGGCAGCTTGCAACTGACCGCTAAGGGATGGGATGTTCTCAAGGGCAAATTAAAGATTCGGGGACAGCTGGAGCTGAAAGATTCCATGGCCCCTGCCGCTGCCGAAACGGTAAAACTGGCTGATCTGGATTATGACCGGGAATTGTTTGAAATTTTGCGCCAGACCCGCAAACAGCTGGCAGATGATGCCAGAGTCCCGCCGTTTGTCATTTTTGCGGACAAGACCCTGGTGGAAATGGCCGCCTTTTTTCCGCAATCCCACGAGAATTTTTTGGACATGCACGGTATCGGCCAAGTCAAGGCGGAAAAATATGGCGACCTGTTCATGCAGGTCATCGGATCCTATTGCCGGGAAAAGCAGATTCAGGAACGGCCCAGAAAAAAGCCGCCGGCACTGCCGGTTCAACCAGATCCGACACCGGCAACGCCGGCGAAAGAGGTCAAACCCAGGTTCATTTCGGTCGGGGAGATGTTTGATGCCGGGCGATCTCTTGGCGAAATTATGGATACCTTCGGGATTAAACAAACCACGGTCATCGATCACCTGGTCCGGTATGTGCGCGAAGGCTTTGCGCTTTCCGGCGATAAAATTCTACAGGCTTCTTCACTTCCCGACCACCAGTTAGAACGGGTTATCGAGGCGTTTGATCAATGCGGCAACGAGTATCTTAAACCGGCCTTTGACTTTTTAGACGGCACCGTGCATTATGATGAATTAGCCATATTACGGCTGTATCACTTGATCAAAAAAAATGGACCATGACAAAAAAAAACCATCCAATCCTGCAAGCCCATTGGATGATAATTCCGTCACTGCTGTAAAGCGCTGTATCCGCTGCGGTACCTGCTGCGAAAAAGGCGGCCCCGGGTTTCACCTGGAAGATCGGATGCTGATTGAAAAAGGACGGATTCCTTCCAGATATCTGTATACGATCCGCCGAGGGGAGTATGCCTACGATAACGTCAAAGGGTGTTTGATCCCGGTGGATTCTGATATCATTAAGATCAAAGGCAAAGAAGGCAGCTGGTCTTGTGTTTTTTTTAATGAGCAAAGCAAGGCGTGCGGCATTTACAATGACCGTCCCATGGAGTGCCGGGTCCTTAAATGCTGGGATACGGGTGAGTTGGAGAAACTGTATGCCAGGCGCCGATTGACCCGCGACGATTTGATATCTGAAGTTGAAGGATTGTGGGACCTGATTAAAGACCATCAGGTCCGCTGCGACTACGCTAAAATCAATAAATTGATCAGCGACCTCGATGGCCCCCGCACGTCACAGGCCCGCAAAAAACTACAGGAAATGATAAAATACGATACCGAACTTCGAAAACTGGTATTGGAACAAGGCGGCCTGGATGCGGCCATGCTCGATTTTTTATTCGGCCGGCCGCTGACCCAAACACTGCCGGGCTATGGGATCAAAATTAAGCAGGAAAACAATAAAATGGTGATCGTCCGAAGCCAGAATAGAAAACCAATGCCGTAAGACATAAAGTAAAGGCGCAAGGCGTAAGGCACACGGCGCAAGGCCAAGGATTCTATCATTTTACATTTTTACCTTGAGCCCTGCACCTTGAGCCATTCCCCAAGCACCCCTTTGCCCATGTCCGATACTCAAAACGCGCAACCCGCAACGCGTCCTATCAAACTTCCGACAGCTCATCTTCCGCAATCGATTCGATGTCTTCCGAAGGGGTCCTTTGCGGATTCGGGTTGTCGTCGGACGCAGCAAATGCGGATTCATCGCCGGCCTCCCCCCATACGTACTGACCATATTTGATATAGCCCAGCACATTATTGAGCCGTGGGTCCTGGTTGGGATCAACCGGGAGGATATTCCCCGTGATTTGCGGTTTAAGGTATTCGGCCAGTTCCCGGCAGCCGCCGCCGGTCAAGATGATGGCATCAATGTCCCAGTCATCGGCCCACAGCCGATCGATGTCGTTGGCGATGGAAGCGGCCAGCTGGGAGTAAACCTGGTCCCTGATTTTTGCGAAATTGAATCCATGGCCCCGCATCTTGATAGAGCCTGCTTCGGCGGCATTATACAGGCGGTACAGCTCGACGTTGACACCGCACTTTTCCCTCAGTTTGTTTGCGATGACGCTAAATCCTTTGGAAATCCCGGTCTCCATGGTTCGGCTTCCGCGATCGATGTAGCGCAGGTGATCGAGAATGGTAAAATCCGTCGTCCGGAACCCGATGTCAACAACGCCGATTTTTTGATTGGCGAGTTCCTTATTGAAAATTTTACCCTTGTCGTCCATGATCAAATTCAAGACGCTTCCCAGCGGTTGGGGCAGCATTCGCACCTTGTTTATATACAGTTCTTTGGTGGTTTTCTGGCCATCGTGAGAATGATAGGTGATCCGGTGATGACCGGATAGCAGATCGTTAAAGCGTTTGTGATTCTGTTTGAAGAAGCCGATGGGAAGACCCGAAACTAAATTGACGGGTACATTGATCGGGCCGCCTTTATCCAGAAACAAACCGGCCACGGTCAGGGCGAGAATTTTTACGAAATCGGCAATTAATTTCTCCTGATCCAGGGTAAAGTGCAGGACACTCGACTGTTGCTCTGCCAGGTCACCAATGAAATAGGACTTGCCGTCTATGGTAACATGGATGTGATCGGTGGCCGCATCCTTGCCGAAGTCGGCCCAGAATTGTATGTCGGCGTCTTCGCCGAAAATAGATTTGAAAATAAAGGTATCTTTTCCGTTGGTCGCTTTCGTGAATCCGAAACCGATATCGATCCCGAGAACTTGCATGTTTCCCCTCCATTTGAAGTGTTGCGATAACGCTATTCTATAACCTAACTAGTGAAAAGTCAAAAAAAGCTTCGGGTTGCGCGTTGCGTGTTAGGGCTTGCGAGTTGCTCGTTGCGGGTTGAAATCCGATCTTGGATACTCGTTACTCGATCTGCGATACTGCAAGTCAGAGAATTCAGAAGCTTCTGTTCGTCATCGAGCATCGAATATCGCGTATCCTTGCACCATTTTATTTTTTTGTTTAAACTTTAGCGGCTGACAACATTACGGGTAAATAGAGAAAGGAGAAAACGGGCGCAATGAAAGCCATCGTTGTCAAAAGGGATAAACAGAGATACCGGCTGGCGTGGGAGGAGGTCCCCGATGTGAAACCCGGATCGGATGAGGTGTTGATCGACGTAAAGGCCACGGCTGTCAATCGGGCCGATTTGCTGCAGGCGATGGGTTTGTATCCGCCACCGCCGGGCGAATCCGAAATCCTCGGCCTGGAAATGGCCGGAGTGGTTGCTGCAATCGGGCCCCAGGTCAAAGGGCGCAGAATTGGTGACCGGGTGATCGGCCTGCTGTCCGGCGGCGGGTATGCGCAGCAGGTTGCCATTCACCCCCAACTGCTCCTCGAATTGCCGGACAGCTGGTCTTACGTTCAGGGTGCTGCCATCCCCGAGGTGTGGCTGACAGCCTATAGCAACCTTTTTATCGAAGCGGCGCTTCAATCCGGCCAGACGGTAATGATCCATGCCGGCGGCAGCGGCGTCGGCACCGCCGGCATTCAAATGGCCCGTGAGGCCGGCGCCACTGTATATGTCACGGCCGGAACCGCGGCCAAGCTGAAACGCTGTCGTGAATTAGGCGCGTCGCTGGGCATTAACTATAAGCAACAGGATTTCGTCAGGGAAGTCATGGCGATAACCCGGGGGCAAGGAGTTGACGTGATCCTGGACCCCATCGGCGGTGCCTACCTGAATCAAAATCTGGCCTTACTGAAGGAAAATGGGTGCCTGGTAAATATCGGGCTGCTGGGCGGCACCACGGCCGAAATCAACCTGGGTGCCGTGCTGGGTAAAAGCCTGCGCATCATCGGCACCCGCTTGCGCAGTCGACCACTGGCACAAAAAATAGAGATTACGCGGATGTTCGCAGACAGGTTCTGGTCTATTTTCGAGACTGGAAGATTGCAGCCGATCGTCGATTCGGTCTTCGAAATTCAAGATGCCCCTGCCGCCCATGATTATGTAAAACAAAATAAAAATACCGGCAAAGTCATATTAGAAATCTCCTCGCCACGGCACTAATGCGTTCATAACGTGCCCGTCATGAAATGAAATTATTGCCATCGCGGCTGGAAGCCGCTCCCACAAATTCCTCATGGGACTGTGGGGGCGGCTTCCAGCCGCGCTAAGCCGGGCATATCGCAACAATCGAACCGGAGTTGGCGACGACTCGCCCTCATTCCCTGATCCATTCAATTTGGTAGGAATCCTGAGTAATACTGGCAATGTGGTGGTCAAAGAAGAAGTGTTCGATCAGCCAGTGTCGGTCGGAGTAGCGGAGTTCTATATGCCGATCGTCGAGGATCCGGGTTACCTGACATTTGAGAAGATCTTTAAGACCCGTGCCGGACGTTTTCACCAGGGCTTCTTTGGATGTCCAGTAGCGGAAGAACGTTATCAGCGGGGTGTTTTCCGGGCCTGCCAGGGCCCATTCGGGTTCACCGGCGGTTCTGGCAAATAGTCCCGGGGCGCATTCGCGGATTCGCTCGATATCGATGCCGACGGGGGTCGGCGCAACCACTCCGCCCACGTACTGCGTCTTATGGGTGATGGACCAGTAAATGTCATTTGAGGGCAGGGGGGCACCGTTTTCATCCTGCTTCAACTGCCCAAGCGGCAGGTTGCTTCTCTGGGCGGAACGTTTAAGCGCCAGCCGGGCATGCCGGCTGAGAAATTTGACCCGATCCCGGGGCTTGAACTCTCCCACCTCATCCGGCACCGCCAATATGACGGGATAGATCGTTTGAGTGCGGAATGCGGAATGCGGAATGTGGAATTTATTAGATGCCATACAGCCTCATCGCTTTTGCCGGTGATCTAAACATGCTGCCCGTCTATAATAATTGTTGATTTGTTCTATCTGAAATAGCCGAGGATCTCCCGTGTCTATTTCCGCCTTCCGCATTCCCCATTCCGAATTCTATCCTCTGTCCTCAGTCCTCTGTCATCTGTTGCTGGAGAGATAGCGCCTCCCGATATACCTTGTTTTTCGAAACGCCGTATTTCTGGGAGATGTGTCTGGCTATTTTGGAAACAGACACGTTTTTGGTTGTCAATTCACGGCGGATTGCGGCTGTCACCGCGTCCCATTGCACCGCAGACGCCCCTTCATTGCCGGTCACCAGCAATGTAATCTCACCTTTAATCTCTGGGCGGGCCTCCAGGCTTATCCCTATTTCCGACAAGCGACCTCTCAGAAATTCTTCGTGGTGCTTGGTCATTTCCCGGGCCATTACGCCATAGCGATCTCCCATGGTGTCGATGATATCATTTAAAAGCGTCAGGATTCGTTTGGGGGATTCGTAAAATATCAATGTCCGGGGTTCCTGGGCCAACTGCTCCAACAGCCGCAGTCGTTTCCCTTTTTTTTTGGACAGGAATCCCGCGAAGGTGAAGGCATCGGTGGACATGCCGGCAACACTCAAGGCCGCGGTCGCGGCGGATACTCCCGGCACGGGAACGATGTTCACGCCGTTTTGAACCGCTGATTTAATCAGGCGATAGCCGGGATCCGACACCGTCGGTGTTCCGGCATTGGACACCAGGGCAATGGCGCTTCCGCCCTGCAGTTTGCCGATAATTTGCGGCGTCCGCTGCCTTTCATTGTGCTCGTGGTACGAAATGAAGCTGGCAGTGATACCGTGTCGGTTTAAAAATCTGCGCGTCTTGCGCGTATCTTCGGCGGCAATGTGATCGACCTGGCCCAAAATTTTAAGGGCCCTTAACGTGATGTCATCCCGGTGGCCGATGGGGGTGGCGACGATGTAAAGCGTTCCGGGCTTTGCCATCACACCGGTTTCATCCATAAGCGAGTTCGAAGGCATTTTTGACAACTTCTATTTGAGGTTCGTCCCGATTGGAAATAACGGCGACGACGTCGAATCGGGCCGCGGCATCTGTCTGCCGGGTTTTTTTAAGATATTGCAGGGCGACCATCGAAATCTTGCGCTGTTTTTGATGGGTTACCGACCATTTCGGGCTTCCATAGCGAATCGACCGCCTTGATTTTACCTCCACAAAGACAATGGTCTTTTTCTCTTTTGCAATGATATCAATTTCCCCCAGCCGGGTACGATAATTTTGCGCCAAAATTTTGTACCCGTTTTTTTTCAAATACCAGACAGCCAGGTCTTCGCTCTGCGCACCGAATTTTTGGTGTTTGTTTCGCATATTGAATTTCCACTGACCGAATTAAGGTGAATTGGTTGTCCGCTGCAACTAACCTTAACATGCAGAATAATTAGACAACAAGCTTTTAATATTATTTAGCAACGAAAGACACGAAAAAGCACGAGTACTGGGCGTACTCAAAATCCGTAGACCGTGGTTCGAATCCTGCCGGCCCAGCAGGCCCTGCCAGTAATGTATGATACTGTTGTCCCAGAAACGGGACTGGGTCCGGTGGGTGAGGTACGCCTTATGCCCGACTGGTCAACAATGACCATACTGCCTTATGCCGAAGCGCACGCCCAGGTCATAAGCGATATGATTATCAGCGAAACCGGTCAGGTGTGGGATCATTGCCCAAGGGGCT
>JAFDCJ010000267.1 GCA_019312835.1 Deltaproteobacteria bacterium | reverse complement strand
AGCGGATGATGACGGCCGGCAGGTGTTGGCCGGCGGTGAGATCACGAACCATTTTTTCGGCTTTCAGCTTGCTGCGCCCATAGGGATGGTGGGGGCGGCAGGGACTTGCTTCAGTCGCCGGGACATCCTGGCATATCCCCATGGCAGCCACCGTGCTGCAGTGGACCACCCGCGGAACACCGGCCCTCAGGGCTTCTGCCATGATGTTCCGGGTCCCGTGCACGTTAATGGCCTCAAACATGGATTCGGTCACCGTGAAATTGCTCATGTGGCCGAGGGTGGCCATGTGAAGCACCCGGTCCACCCCGTCCGCCAGGCCCTCCAGCGAGTCCGCCCGGGTAATATCACCCTCAACCACTTCGACGCCCATGGCCTCTAACACATCGGTTTTGCTGCTACGGCGCACCAGACAGCGGCAGCTATGACCGTCCCCCACGAGTTTCGCCACCAGATGGGGTCCGATAAATCCGCTGGCGCCTGTTATCAAGTATTTCACTTCTCTTCCTGTAAATCCTATTCTAATATGAAGCGGTTAACATTGTCTGAACCTGACCTTGTGTTTGAATCACATTTTCACCACAGAAGCACAGAGGCCACAGAGACAACTTTTTTGGTTGGATCGAGAGATGCCGATCCAACCAGATCCTGGAGCCCTTCGGGCAGGCAACAAAATAGTATCGGGCATTAAGTATTCCACACCTACAAGCAATAAAAACTGCGCCATGCTATTGTTGGGAAGCAATCGGGCTTATTTCTCCGGGCGTCGTCTTCCGCCCGCGGACATTATACTTTCTCTGTGAACTTAGTGTCTCCAGCGAACAACGTGAGCGGGTGGTTTGCTCTTTTTCAAGCACATTCACCCTTTTATCTATAATCCCGTCAGCTCCTTCCACCAGTAGTAAATCCAGGCCCCGTATTCGGCCAGTAGCCATCTGATCTGGCGGCCGTCCTGCCACCATTTGTTCGGGTCATATGGATCATCTTGGGCTGCAACCACGTAAATGTTGAGCCGGTCCTGATACATTTTCCGCCAGATGTATCTGGCCCGCCGGGTGTGGTATTTACTGGTGGTAATAATGACGCTGGTCCACTGGCGTTTCAGCAGCACCCGACCGACGGCGTCGGCTTCACTGACCGTATCATACGCGTCCTCTATGCTGAGACTTATGATCCTATCCTCCGGAACACCGAGCATGGTCAGAATGCTGATAAAATCAGCATACCACGGGCAGCACGCTTGAAAACCCTTGTGTTCCAGATGCCGCAACGTCTCCGTTTTGCGATTGCCGTTGATGACGACATGGGCGGCCAGCCCCCGGCGGTATAGGTCTGCCGCCTGTATCAGCCGCGGGTAGTATTCGACGCCGGTGTTCAAAACCACCACCGCATCGGTGTGGTCGGGATGTTCATCGACCACGATAAAATGGCCCAGCGCCCGTAGAATGGGGCCGGCAAAAATTCCCACCATCACTAACAAACATACCGGAATAAAAAGCGCCAGCAAATGGCGACGTGTAATTTTTTTGGGCACCATCGACATGCTTAAAGGTTATTTTCCCAGTCTCATAAAACACGAAACACCAAATTCCAAACACCTAATGTGTTTTCATAATTTCCCGCAGAACCCGCAGCAGGGAAGGGCCGTGCATCAAAATGTTGGAATAGGTCTGATTGGCCATGGGGCAGTTGCAGTGTCCCGCCCGTATATAGGTTCGCACCCTTTTTGCCTCCGCGCTGTTCCACAGTTTTTGAAAATTATAATCATAGTCGCGCAAATTACCCATGGGTTTGTCATAACCCAGGGTACAGCAGGCCCAAATGTCGCCATAGGGGGTCATGTGCACATTGGAGATACCGGCATAGCAGGGTATCACCTGGCGGTTTTCTTTTAATATCCGAATGGCCAGACTGTAATATACCAGTCGAAAGGCATTGGTAATTCTTTGAAACAGTTTGCGATTGCCCATGTTTTCCCGGATCTGTTGTACGAACAAATCAATGGCTTTTTCATACTGCTCCGGATCCGGAGTAATGTCATCCCGGGTGTTAAACATCTCGGAGCGTTGCTCGGCGATTTCGTTGCGATAGCTGTCAACCCCAAGGTTGGTGACATATTGAGCGATTTCTTCCACCTCGTCGACATTCCAGCGGGAAATCACCGTGCCAAGTTCCACATGGAAATTGGGATAATCAGATTGGATTTCCTTGAGTCTGTCAAATACCGCCTGCACTTTTTTAAAATTGCCCGGAACGCCTCTGATCTCATCATGTTTGGATTCAATATGATCGAGGCTGGGTTTGATGGTCAGCTGCGTTCGGCTGCAGTGGCGCCGAAGGATTTCCAGAATTTCCCTTGTCTTCTGCTCGACGCGCGTTTGGGCGATGGCATTGGTGGGGATATGAACCACGCCGGGCGTCAGGTAGCGACAGGCCGCCTCGATAATCTCCGTGATATCCGACCTTAAAAAGGGTTCGCCGCCGCTGACGTTAAATACGTAGATGTGTCCCATGGAGCGAAATATCTTCTCGATTTCTTCCAGGGTCAATTCATCATGGCGTTTGGCGGGCTGATCCCGGTAAAGTTTCCAGATACTGCAGGTTTTGCAACGGGACTGACAGACATTGGTCACCGAAAAGGTCATGTTTATCGGCATGCCGGGTGACACCAGCCCCTGTCTGGCCATCCGGTAGCGCAGCATCTTGGGGACTAATTCCTTTAGATAAGTGAGCATATCTTTATTATCGTCAGACGGCTGTAATTGTTTAGAAGTTGTTTCGTCGTTTAATTCGTTATGACCGTTATGTTTGCCAGCCGCATCGGTATGATACTGAACACGTTTTTTAATTCCTTGCCATTAACTGATTATAGAGCGCGACCGTTTTTTCGGCGATGGAAGACCAGCTGAGCTCGGCGGCCACTTTTTCAGCGTCAGCAGACATAGCCGCCAACCGGTGCGAATCCGTCAGACAGTCAATAATTTTACGTGCCAACCCATCCGGATCCTCCGGGGGGACAACATATTCGCGTTTGGCGACCAGATCCGGCAATCCCCCCACATCGGTCACGATCAGGGGTTTGCGAAAAGATATCGCCGTGCCGCCGATACCGCTTTGACTGCTGAAATGGCGGTAAGGGAGGAGCACCAGGTCAGCGGCCTCAAAATAGCGATATACCTCATTGGCCGGTATGTAATCCAGATGGGTCCGAATGTCATTGGCAATGCCGCATGTGTCAATTATCTGCTGATAAGGATCCCATTTCTGCCACAATTTGCCGGCGATCACCAATACAGCCTCCGGCACTTCCAACAGCACCTGGGCGAAGGCTTTCAGGGCGATGTCAACACCTTTGTAGGCCCGGATGGCACCAAACAGGAGAATGACCTTCTGCCGGGGCTCAATCGCCATATCCTGTCGAATGCTATCACGATTGACCTGGTTTTTAACCTGAAAATCCAGGCTGCCGTGGGGAATCACGCTGATCCGGTCTTCGGACAGGTTATAATGCGCCTGCATCAGGCGGCGACCCTGCCGGGTATGCACAATGAAATGGTCACCCAGCTTGAAAAGCCCGCGGGAGGCTAACTCAAAAAGGCGTGATGGTTCATGACCGCGGACATTGTGGACCGTGAAAACAACCGGTTTGCCCCGCAGCTTAAAAATGGTTCCAATACATCCATAAACCAAAACCAGGGGCAGACTCCACCACTGGGCATGCAACAGATCAGCGCCGGTGAAAAGGGCAGCGCGCAACCAGGTCAACGGGTTGTACCATGTCAGGCGGCGCTGGACAGTCAAGCGCTGATGCTCGGCGGACGGAAAGGAATCGTCATCTTTTAAGCCACCGCCCGGATACAGCAACCCCGGATACAATTTGCGGAAAGAAATAAACTCCACTTGAACCAATTCCGCCACCGCCACGGACAGTTCCAAACAGTAGCTGCTGAGACCTCGCAGGGGCGGAAATGTTCCCAGCATGGCAATTTTCGGTATATTTGATAAAGGGGGCGTTTTTGACAGATCCATGAATTGCTCAAACTGAAAAACCACGTCCCGGTGACGTGGCTGGTATCAGTTTTTTTGATGATGAACGACCATCCACCTGTTGTTAATAGGCTGACACGACGGCATTTTTGCTTTTATTATCGCACAAAAGAGGCCGCTTGTCTATAAAATTACCTTGAGTTTACGGTAGGTTAACTGTATTAACGCCATTTAATGTTACCGATGTCAGGAAGAACAGGGAATGCATCGATTCGGCCAAACGCCGTTGGCGGGTGATTGGTTGTTTTCAAATCCCGCCTTGGCGGGACTCTGCACCCGGTTACAACCGCAACGTTTAAAGCACTGACGTGCTTTTTTCTTTCCGCCCTCTGGCCGGAAATCCAAGCACCCGCTTTGCGGGTGGTCGTTGACTCTGTTTAGGATGCCGCGAGAATGTCCTTTAGAAACAGTCTTTCATCGGGGGACAACTGCAGGAATCTGATCTTCATGCCCCGGGATACAACCTGGTCCGAGGGCATATTGTCGTTGTTCCAGAGCACATCAGCCTTGAGGGTCAGGGATTTTTCTGGCTCAAAAATTATCTTGATTTGGAAAATGTCACCGACGGGCAAAGGCTTCGGACAGGTCACAAAGGCCCCGCTGAGGGTGATTTCCTTTATTCCGACTCTGGTAAATCCCTGGGACCTTTCAATCAAAGCCGGACAGGCCAGCTTCAACCGTTCGATGGGCGGCATTTTTGCCTGGGATATCTGTTTGAAGTCTGCAGATTTGATGCCTTCCACATGGCCCTTGGCCTGACTTTTTACGCGGGAAAGGATTTTATAAATGATGAAAAAAACAAGGCAGATGGAGATGGTGAGAATCGGCAGAACCTGGACCAGGAACGTAGGATTTTTCATATATAGAGCTTACAACCGCCAGCGGTATTTGTCCAGCCGAAATTCAGCGGGCTGTCCGGATGAAGACATCGCTGGTTTTTCGCCACGGCAATGCTTGAGTGAATTTTTAATTGCCTAAGTCGCTTTTATCATATATAAAAATTACCATAACCAATGGACAAGAAAGGAAGACTGTCAGGAGAAAATGGGAAAGCTTTTCGGAACAGACGGTATTCGCGGCAAGGCCGGTGAATACCCCATGACGGTGGAAATGGCCGTCCGGATCGGGCGGGCCGTGGCCTTAACGTTCACCGGAACGGGCGGCCGGTCTAAAATTGTCGTCGGGCGCGATACCCGCCAGTCGGGACCGATGCTGGAGTCGGCACTGGTTGAGGGTATTGGTTCGGCGGGGACCGATACCTGGCTTGCCGGGGTAATTCCCACCCCCGGTGTGGCGTTTCTGACACCCGCTGTGGAGGCAAACGCCGGGATTGTTATATCGGCCTCCCACAATCCGTATTATGACAACGGCATCAAGATATTCAACGGCAAGGGTTACAAACTATCCGACGAAATTGAAGCGGAAATCGAGGCGTTGATAGGGCGTCGTGGGGCTGACGGCCGCAGTCCGTCACCAGGACCGCGAGCCGGCCGGGCCACGACCAACAGCAAATTAATAGAAAGTTATATCACCTTTCTCAATAGCTGTTTACCTTCGGATCTATCACTTAAAGGATTAAAGGTAATACTGGACTGTGCCAATGGAGCCACCAGCCGCGTAGCCCCTGGATTGTTTTCAAATCTCGGGGCTCGGGTTGAAACGCTGGGTACCCGGCCGAACGGCCATAATATCAATGACGCCTGCGGCTCCGAGCATCCGGAAGGCTTGATTGCAAAAGTGCTGAACACCCGAGCTCACCTTGGGTTGGCCTTCGATGGTGACGGTGATCGGTTGATTGCCGTGGATGAAAATGGCGGGATTTTGACCGGTGATCAGATTTTGGCTATTTGCGCCCGAGATCTGAAACAAAAGGGGCGCTTAAGAAATGATCTTGTTGTCAGCACCGTAATGAGCAACATGGGACTCGGCGTTGCCCTGCAAGATATGGGCATTCGCCATGAGACGGCCGGTGTCGGAGACCGCTATGTCATGGAAAAAATGATTGCCACAGGTGCGGTTTTGGGCGGTGAGGATTCGGGTCATATGATTTTTGCCGATCGACACACGTCCGGCGATGGAATCTTGACCGCCCTGAAACTCATCGAGGCCCTGCAGGCTGCAGACCAGCCGTTGTCCGAACTGAAACAGGTGATGACCGTTTATCCCCAGGTGCTGATCAATGTGGATGTCCAATCCAAACCGGATCTTGCCACCGTGCCCGCTGTTGCCGAGGCCATCAAAGCCGTGGAAACCAAGCTGGGGAGCCAGGGAAGGGTGCTGGTGCGGTATTCCGGCACCCAGCCGCTTTGTCGGGTGATGGTCGAGGGGCCGAGTGAGACCGAAACCCGTGAATATTGCATACAACTAGCTGATATTATAAAGAAAAAAATTTGAATGCGATGGCAGGGCGCAGGACCTTCGCAGAGCCGGAACGAAGGTGCCAACGGTAATAAAAGACAGGCCGGTGCCAGGCCATACCAAAAGAGCCGGCGAAGCGGTAAGCGTTTTTCTTACCCCTTGCGTCGGCTCATTGATTAACTGGTTTCAGGTTTAATCTCTTCCGCCGCCGAGTATCCGGAGCAGCATCAGAAAAAGATTGATGAAATCGAGGTATAATTTCAGGGCGCCCAATATAGCGCCTTTTCTGATGACCCCGGCTTCGAGGCCGTCAGGCTGATTCAGCGCCATGGTTTTTAGATGCTGGGTGTCATAGGCTGTCAGGCCGACAAAAACAATGACGCCGATGTAGCTGATAATCATACTCATGGCTGTGCTGCGGAAGAACATGTTTACCAGGGAGGCAATGATGATGCCGATCAGACCCATGGTCAAAAAGCCGCCCATGGAGGTTAGATCCCGTTTGGTGGTCCAGCCGAATATGCTGCAGGCAACAAAGGT
>JAFDCJ010000266.1 GCA_019312835.1 Deltaproteobacteria bacterium | reverse complement strand
GGTTTATTTCCTGTCCTTCAAAGATAACCTGACCGGAGGAAATATAGCCGGGTTTGCTCAAAAGATTGATAATGGCAAAGCCCGTCACCGACTTGCCGGCGCCGCTTTCGCCGACAATCCCCAGGCGCTCGCCTTTGTCCAGGCTGAAATTGACACCGGCAATAGCGGTCAGATCGCCGAATCGCAGGGCAAATTTTACTTCCAGATCTTTGACTTCCAGTAGGTGGCTCATATTGTCGGTGTTTTTTATCCTGGGTTTTTGTTTATTGTTTGGTGAATGTATTACTCTTCTGGCTCAATCCGCCACAGCTGATAGCTCATAGCTCACAGCTCATAGCATAAAGGATTTTTATCATTTAGACTATCAGCGTAGGGTCAGCCACTGCTTGCCGCGGCGAAGTCACGCTTTTTGCTCGATAAAGACGGGTGCCGACCATAATATAGGTTTTATGATAATCCGAAATCGGCGGGCACGGTGACCCGCCCTGCTCATTTAAATCAATCCGTATGCAAAAGATGAATATTTGCATACGGATTTAGCCTTTGTACAGTTTGGGGTTGAGCACATCCCTCAGCCAGTCCCCCAGCAGCAGGATCACCAGTATGAGAACGACCAGCAAAATACCCGGATAAAAGGTGATCCACCAGGACCCGCTGAAGATATATTCAAAACCGGACTGGATGAGAGTCCCCAGCGAGGGTTTGGTCACCGGCATGCCGAGTCCCAGAAAGGACAGCGCGGCCTCGCTCATCACCGCTTCGGCTACCTGGATGGTGGAAATCACCATTACGGGGGTCAGGGTGTTGGGCAGAACATGCCGGTACATGATATGCCAGCGGCTGATGCCGATCACCCGGGCCGCTTCCACATATTCCTTGTTTTTTTCTCCCAGCACCGACGCGCGCACGGTGCGGGCATATTTGGGCCATTCCGACATGCCGATGATGATGATCAGCAAGGGAACGGCCAGCTCTTCATAGCGTCCGACCCCAAAGGCCAGCTTAAAGATGGCGCTCGTAAAAATGGCGACGATCAGGTAGGGAATCGAAAACTGAATATCGGCGATGCGCATCAAGAAGGCATCCAGTTTGCCTCCCAGGTAGCCGGACAGCAGGCCGACCAGAATGCCCACGAAAGCCTGGAACAAGACCGCGCCGACGCCGATGAGCAGCGACACTCTCAAACCGTAAATCATGGTGCTCAAAAGATCCCGGCCCTGGATGTCGGTTCCCAGGATAAACCGCTCATCACCGCCCTCCATCCAGGTGGGCGGGGTCTCGGCATCCATGATATCGATGGTTGACGTGTCATAGGTGTTGTAGGGCGCCACCACCGGTGCCAGAAGGCTGATAACCACCAACACCATCAGAACGCCAAAGCTTAAAATGGCGACCGGGTCGCGTTTAAAGCTGTAAAGCAGATAGGAGGATTTGAAGCGTTGCCAGGTTTTCATTTCGTTCCCGCAATTCTTACCATGGGATTGACCAATCCGTAGACAATATCGACAATGGTGTTGACCACCACGAAAATCACCCCCACCACCACCAGATAGGCCACCAACAGGGTGGTGTCGGAACGTTCCACGGCCTCCAGAAACATAAATCCCATGCCCTGCCAGTTGAAAACGGTTTCCGTCAAAATGGTGAAGGCAAACAGGATTCCCAGCTGAACACCGAATACGGTGATTACCGGCAGCAGGGTGTTCTTGAAGGCATGGATGTACCAGACCCGCCGGCGGTGGAGTCCTTTGGCCCAGGCGAATTTGATGTACTCGGTTTCCAGGATTTCCATCATTTCGGCGCGGACGAGACGAATAAAAAGCGGCAGCATGATCGATGAGAGGGAGACACTGGGCAATATCAGGTGCTTTAATCCGTCCAGAGTTAAAAATCCGCTTTCCCACCCCCAGATATTGACGGTCTCGCCCCGCCCATAGGACGGCAGCCAGTTTAGCTCCACCCCGAAAAAATATATCAGGGCGATGGCGGTCAGAAAAACGGGGATGGCCACCCCGATGGTGCTGAGCGCCATCACGATGCGGGAGAGCCAGCTTTTGGGATAAATAGCGGAATAAATACCTGCCGGAATGGAGATCAGAATCAGAAGCAGGGCGGTGACGATGACCAGCTCGATGGTGGCCGGTGCTTTGGAAATGATGACCTTCAGGGCCGGTTTCTTGTAGAAAAAGGACAGCCCCAGGTCGCCTTTAACGGCATTTTTAACAAAACGGGCATACTGGATGTAGAAGGGATCGTTTAATCCCAGCCGGTCCCGGATGACCTCGCGCTCGGCCGGCGTGACCCGCTCGCCCACCAGGTCCCGGACCGGGTCGCCGATCTGGTGCTGGATGATGAATCCCACCAGGCCGATTACCAGCATGACGATAACGGCCTGAATGATGCGTCTGACGATAAAAGCGAACATGGCTGTTTGAGGTTCAAAGGTTCAGGGTTCAAGGTTCAGAGGTTTAGAAATTGGTTCGCTAAACGGTCTATCCTTCAACCCTGAACCCTGAACCTTTGAACCCGATTTTTGAGACCTTATAGTTTTAGCTCATCGGAAATGAAGTTCGGACATAATTTTATAGACAGGCACAAATATAGGGCAGGGGCGTTACGTGAATAACGACCGCCTGCCCCTTTATTTATGTGCTGTCCGCCTCAAGAAAACTCTAAAGCCGGTAGCTGCCAAATGGCGCTTTGTCATCGCATTGCTGCGGACCACCGACCACGGACAACAATCGATTTTGCTACTTAATCACCAGATCCCCAAGGTACGGAAAATTCATGGTGTTGACGATTTTGCGGATATCGACATTGTATTTACCGGCATAGGAATGGTTCTGCCAGTGAAACGGTACGAAAGCCGCGTCATTGTAAAGTATTTTTTCAATGGCCTGCAAAATCGCTTTACGCTTTTTCAGATCGGTTTCGGACTGGGCGTCCATGGTCAGCTCATCCACCTTGGGATTGCAGTAATTGCCGCTGTTGTATTGTCCGTAGCCGGTTTCCTTGTTGGGGCACATGGCCAGAAACTCGCTGAAATTGCCGGAGTCCTCGGTGTCCGAGTGCCAGCCGATCATCTGGATATCAGCCACCTGGGCATCGAATTCATCCCAGTACTGAGCCTTGGGCATGGTCTTCAGGTTGACCTTGATGTTTATCTTGGCCAGCATGGAGACCACCGCCTCGGCAATTTTTTCGTCGTTGACGTAGCGGTTGTTGGGGGCAATCATGGTGCACTCGAACCCATTTTCCAGCCCGGCTTCCTTCATCAGGGCCTTGGCCTTATTGAGGTCGTAGCGCGGCACCAGTGCGGTGTGATGGCCCATATAGCCCTTGGGGCTCTGTTGACCGGCCGGGGTGGCCGTGCCCTTCATGATCTTCTGGGCAATGCCCTCATTGTTGATGGCATATACAATGGCCTGCCGGACGCGCACATCCCTGAACTCCTCCCGCCGTTTCTGGTTCAGCTGAACCGTGATGATGCGGCCGCCGGGCCAGGTCACCAGATTGACATTTTTGTCCTTGCGGATGCGGTCGAAATCCTGGGGCGGGACCGGCGAGATAAAGTCCACATCGCCGGACAGCACAGCCGCCACCCGGGTGGCATCTTCCTTGATGGGGGTCAGGATGATCTTGCTCACGTTGCCGGGGGAACCCTTGTCCCAGTAATCGGCAAACCTGTCGAAGACATACCGGGCGCCTTGCTCCCATTCGACAACCTTGAAAGGACCGGTGCCGGAAGAATTTTGCAGGGCAAAGGACGGGCCGATTTTAACGACGGCATCCTTGGGCTGCCCGGTGTCATCCGTGCCGGAGTAAAACTGGCTGTCCAATGGGAAGATATAGGTCGCCATGTTGATCAGCAGCGCGTAGGGTTTTTTGGTCTTGATATCGACCGTGTGGTCATCGACGACATAACAACCTTCAAACGGCGTGAAGAGCCCCTTGAAATCCGGGCTTTTGAAAAAGCGTTCAAAGGTGAATTTGACGTCTTTGGCCGTAAACGGGTTGCCGCTGTGGAATTTGACCCCTTTGCGCAGATAAAAGCGCATGGTCAGGTCATCGAGGCGTTCCCATTTTTCGGCCAGGCGGGGCTCAAAGCTCATGTCCTGGGCATAGCGCACGAGGGGATCGAAAACCCAGTGGGAGTACTGGAGCATGCCGCCGGATAACTGCACCTGGGGGTCCTGAGATACGGGGCCCGCATCCAGGCCCAGTTTCAGGGTTTTGGCGCCTGCAATGGCTCCAAAGGAAAACAGCATCAAAAGAGCCAAGCATAGAACAAGTAGTTTTTTCATACGTCCCTCCTTTCTTTCCTCTGTTATGGTTAAACAGTCCCCATCCAAAAGCCTTGAAAATTCTACAACCACCGAAAATAAAATCTAATCTTTGATGTCATGGTTTACGCTGCGACCATGGCATAATGGAACCGCGGAATACTGGCGGAGTGGGTTTTCAAAGCATTCCCTCTACCTTATGTTATCTCCCCCGACCGGGTCATGCCCTTGACCCGATACGACATTCTGCGTCCCCCCGGTTTTCAAATATTCCAGCCTTCCATTGGGTGCCAAGCCTCTGCTTTGAAATAACCTCTAAAGGGGATATATGCCAACCAAAATTTATAGATTATATACTACCGACGGTCAAGAAAGTTTTTTTCTAACGGCTGCGACAATCGCCTCAACGGCCGAATCGATACTCATCTTGCCGGTGTTGATGGTCAGATCATAGTGGATGGGGTTGGAGATATCGGCGTTGAAGGTCCGCCTGATAAATGCCTTGCGTCGCGACTGTCGCT